>NZ_JBSXNR010000081.1:0-157573 GCF_056857735.1 Flagellimonas sp. L-11 | reverse complement strand
TGTTGGTTGTAATCTTGAAAATTGGTGTTCATACGTCTGGTTATCAGACTATAATTTACGCTAAATACAGGATGAAAACAAGCAAATGCTCCTGTATATTCAATAAAAAAGCTGTCCCGGTTATGAGACAGCTTCTTTTTTATATGAATGTTGAATTCTTAATTCTTTAATGGGGTCACTTCAAAACTTCTATATTCAATAGGGCCGTGGTCTCCTTGGATCATAAATGGACCGGGTTCCCCTTCTTTACTGTCCAAAGCACCTTCAGTAATTCCTGGAATGGTGGCATCGGAAATCACTGTTTTTCCGTTTAGCGTTATGGTAACCCTTCGTCCTATCAAAGTAATATCATAGGTCTGCCATTCACCGGCAGGTTTGGATGCGTTCTCATTCGGTTCCAAAAAACCATAAACACCACCTAAATAGATGTCCGATGGTTCCAAACCTTCGCTATCCACAATCTGAACTTCGTAGCGTCCGCGCAAGTAGATACCACTGTTACTTCCTTTTGGGTAACGAAATTCAACGTGTAGTTTAAAGTCTTGGAATTTTTCATCCGTAATCAGGTTGGAGCCTGATTCTGGACTGGTCAAAATACCGTCCTTAACCACCCATTGGTTTTTTTCGCCATCTACATGCCAACCCGAAAGGTCTTTTCCGTTGAACACATCAATGGTTTTCCCCCATTTTGGATTCTCGGTGTATTCCAATTCCGGTGCTTTTACGCCAGTCCAATCAATTACGGAACCATCCGTGTAAATTAATGTGCCTTTTAATGTTTCACCCTGCAATTCACCATGAAAGATCATGTCGCTTCCCTTGGGCTCCCATTGGTTGGGAATACTAAAGGTAAATTTATTGTCTCCATAAGTTTCTATTTCGGCAATGGGTCTTGCGCTACCAAAAGCGAAGACAAAACGGCCCAAAAGTGTCGCTGTTCCCGAATGTTTAATTTCCAGCCAAGAAGGGGAGGTCTTCCCCATAAAATCTATTTCCAGATCCCACCTTCCCTCTAACGGACTGATGTGCTGGGCATAAATATTGCTTGTAAAACCTAAAAGTAGGGTGCAAATAAATGTGTAAATCGTTTTTCTTTGGGTTATCATATGAATGTTTAGTTTAATTGTTGAACAAGATACGATTAATCCAAAAATTAACTAGCCGCTATAGTACTAGAACCTATTCGCAACCACCGGTAAAACCATTGGCGCTAAACTTGGTCTGAACAGCTCCTTTTAGGCTGTTGTGCGTCAACTGGATTACTAGGTTACTTTCGCCACTTCCATCACGTTTTGGGGTGCAGTATTCAAAAAGGTAGTAGCTTCCCGCTTGTTCCTCTACACGTTGTGAGATATCGTTGAAGGTATTCTCCAATTCTTCTGAATTACTGGCAAAAACACTGGCTGTTTTCCCGATTTGCTCCAAAACTTCGGTATCTATTTCGGCTCCTAGTCCAATAGTGAAGTAGGAAATATTGCTATCGGCTTCCTCAACTGCACGTAAAGCATCGGATTCTTTGTATCTCGAAGCTTGATCGGTTCCATCGGTGAACAATACCACGGATGCCGCGTTGATTACTTCTGAGTTTTCATCAAGCAAGCCCTCGGCAATGTCTGTTGATTTAATCACGGCGCCGTACAAATCAGTAGATGGGTCGTTGCTGATATCCATTGTGATACCATCTACGGAAGCTGTCAATTCGGCAGCGGAAGGTGTCAAGGGGTTTAATAAATGAAGTTCGTCTTCTCCATCAAACCAATAAATGGCCATTTTAAAGGACTCCGTAGTTGGGGTTGGCATTACATTGTTGATGAAACTGGTGGTTGCCGCCTTTAATTCGTCCAAACTACTTTCCAATACGCTATTGCTCAAGTCCAGCACTAAAAGGGTGTTGTTGTTGAATATCTGTGAGTTTGGGGAAATTCGGGCAAAGGATTCAGAAGGGGATATGGGTTCAAAACAGTCATCGTTTCGTCCTTGTTCGTATATGGAGAACTGTTCGGCAGATAATCCTGAGATAGGATTCCCCATCAAATCTGAAACTCTGAATAGCACGGAAACTTTTCCGGGCAAAGTGGTGAATTCATCTTGTATGGACAACAAAAGTTCGTTTTCCCCAAAACCTAGGCAATCATCCGGTTCTTCACCAAGTCCCAGTTCCTTGTCGTTAATATCAAAACTGACATCATCATCTGCATTTCCGCAAGAAAATAAAATAAGGCTAAACAATATTGGGAATGTAAACTGAAGTATGCTTTTCATTTTCATAAAAGTTAAGGTTCTGCATGCACAACGTTGAAATTGACCGAAAAGTATTTGTAACCTCAAGAATTAAATTAAAGAAAAGTTAAAAGAAAGATGGGCTTGTTAAAATAATAGGGATACAAGCTATTTTTAATATTTTCACACCAATAAAAACCTACCAACCTATCTAACCAACAACAAACAATAACACTAATAGGTTGATATTATGACTATACTTTTGTTCGGTGCCACTAAAGATATTATTGGAACGCCTACACTATCTGTTCCAACAGCAAGTTTAAGTGGAAGAAAAATTCCAAATACTGTAGGGGAACTCAAAAAATTTCTAGAAAATACATATCCAGAACTTAAATCCATTTCCAAAGTAACCGTTGCAGTGAACCAGAATTATGCTTCGGACAATGAGAAAATAAATTCTTATGATGAAATAGCCCTGATTCCACCGCCCGGATCCGACAATTTTTAGGTCAATTATTTTTCAGTTCGTTAATTTTATTTTCCATCTGTTCATTATAGCTCCATTCATCGTTTTTATTTAACGAAATTGCTTTTTGATAGTTTGTAATCGCATTTAAAGTATCCTTTCGCTTTTCATAGATTTCCGCTAACCCAGCCAAAGCCACCCACCATTTTGGGTTGGCCTCCGCATTAAATTTGAATACTTCAAGTGCTTTTTCATTATAATTTTCGCTGAACAGGTACGAATTCCCTATGCTGTTAATATTCCATTTTAAGTTATCAAAATTGGAAAGCGGGTTTTCTTCCTTAAGTTTTTTGAATGATTCTGCAGCCTTGCCAAATTCACCTTTTAAGGTAAGGCCCATAACATCTTCTTCTAAGGTTGAACCTTTTATTTGTGGAATTACAATTCTTGCAACATCATTTACAATAATGTCATAGGCAGGAATTTCATATCCATTCGATAATAAAATAATTGTTGTTTTATTGTCCGCAAATTTTCTGAAAGCAGCTAAATTTCCACCTGAAAATCCATAAGATTTTAATCCGTTCACTGGGTAATTGCCCCAACCATATAAAAAATTGTCCTTTTGATTTACAAAATTGAACGGTGTCCACATTTTAGATTTGGTTTGTTTATCCAGAAGTAAATTTTTATCCAATCTTTTGTTCCATTCAATGAATCTTTCAAGTGTGATGTTAAGTCCATTTCCGGAATGTCCTCTTATACCATTGTTATTCGTGTCTTTTTCAAATGCTTTTGTTTCATCATTATAAAAATATCTAGTAGCACGATTTGGGATGCTTTCTTGCGAGTTGGAAGAAAATAAAACCCCATTTTTCGGATTTTCAAATTGATTGTCAAGCACATATTCATCAAACGGCAACCCTGTTATTTTCTCAATAATTTGAGCAAGCAACCAATAGTTCGTTTGGTTATACCTGAATTGATTTCCGGTAACAAAGTCCATTTTATCTTTTGCAAGCTTTTCCATTAACGCTTTATCAGATAAAGTGCTTTCGTATTTTATGATGTCCGGTAAACCGGAAGAATGACTTAAAAGATTTTT
This sequence comes from Flagellimonas sp. L-11, assembly GCF_056857735.1. Classification (NCBI taxonomy): domain Bacteria; kingdom Pseudomonadati; phylum Bacteroidota; class Flavobacteriia; order Flavobacteriales; family Flavobacteriaceae; genus Flagellimonas; species Flagellimonas sp. L-11. The sequence continues at coordinate 153,779 of NZ_JBSXNR010000081.1, read as the reverse complement.
AATTTTAATTTCCTGCCATTGTGGTGGTAAATCATCCAGATAGATTGAAATTGCATCATCCAAATTTAGTTTTCCGTCTTGGATAAGCTGAAATACTCCTGTTGATGTGATAAGTTTAGTTGCCGAAAAAATTCTGAACAATGTATTTTTATCAACTTGGACATTGTTTTCCAAAGAGGCTTTCCCAAAGTAATTTTCATAAATTATGCTATCGCCCTCAACAACGGCCAAAGCCAATCCGGGAATGTTGTGCAATCGCATTGTTTTGGAAAGGTAATTGTCGATTTTGGTTTTTAATTCAGTAGAAGCAGTTTTTTTCTTTTGGTTGGTACAAGATGTAGAAAGAAATAAAAATAGTAGGATAAATAAGATTTTGAATGTCTTCATTATATTGAACATTGATTTCAACAAAGACGATACTTATTCTTGAATGTGGCAAACCTTTATTTACTCCCAACGATTAAGCTAAACATCGTTTTAATAATGCTTAAGCAATCAATCCGGCACAGGTAATGAAGCTCACTGAAAATTCCCTCGGTTATCTACAAGAAACATCCGGTCACTCATTTTTATATCCAGGCCCACGAACAACACGCCCTGGTGTTTCTCCGGTATGCTCGCCATCCTTTAGTACTTGGGCGCCGTTCACAAAAACATGTTTCACCCCTTCGGAATATTGGTGAGGGTCTTCAAAAGTGGCTTTGTCGATAATGGTAGCGGGGTCAAACAAAACCACATCGGCATAATTACCTTCGGTAAGGCTGCCCCGTTTTTGTATTTCAAGATGGGTTGCGGGCAATTGAGATAATTTATGCACAGCTTCTTCCAAGGAAATCACCTTTTCATCCCGCACATATTTGCCTAACAAACGAGCCACGTTTCCGTAAGCTCTGGGGTGAGTGCTCGATTTTAAGAAGATACCTTCTGTGGCTGGAGAGCCTGCATCGGAACCAAAACTCATCCAAGGCAGTGCTATTTGCTTTTTCACATTGTCTTCGGACATTAAAAAATAAATGGTTCCTACACGGCTACCATCTTGCACTACCAAGTCCATGGCAGTTTCCTCGGGCGAAGTGCCACGCATTTCCGCCACTTCTTTTAATGTTTTTCCGGTAAGATATTTTAAAGAATCCGCCTTAAAACCTACCAACAGGATTTTACTGGGGTCGCCTGCAGCTTGCATCAAACTTTCCCATTCATCCGTAGGTGTGGTCATTTCTTCTTTCACTTTTTTACGAATGGCGGGGTCCTGCAAACGTTCTGCCCATTTATCGTATCCGCCTTCTTGCACCCATGGCGGCATTGAGGCATCCAAACCAGTGGCACCAGCCACATAATTGTACATATTGGCCGTAATATGGAGTCCAGCGGCATTGGCAGAGTCCACTTTGGCCACTACATCATCAAACTTGTGCCAATTTTCCTTGCCGCTTTGCTTTAGGTGGTAGATTTCTGCCCTAATACCAGCTTCATCTGCAATCTGAATCAACTCATCCAAACTCTCCAATAAACGAGAACCTTCGCTACGCATGTGGCTGATGTACATGCCATCATACTCGGCGGCGACTTTGCAGAGTTCAATCAATTCTTCGGTGCTGGAATAAAATGCAGGCGCATAGATCAAAGAGGAACCCACGCCGAGGGCACCTTCTTCCATGGCTTGTTTTACCATCAATTTCATAGAATCCAACTCCTGTGGAGTAGGGGCACGGTTTTCATAACCTACAGTGTTTATCCGCAAGGTGGTGGCTCCCACAAAAGAGGCCACGTTCGGAGAAACCCCCTTGGTTGTGAGATATTCCAAATATTCGTTCAAGCTGTTCCACTCAATACCATACTTTATGTCCCCTTGACTTTCCTGTTCCTCTTTTTTCATGGATTCGTTAAGCGGCCCCATGGACCAACCTTCGCCAAACACCTCCAAAGTCACGCCTTGTTTTATATCGGCCATAGACCTACCGTCCTCGATCAAGGATTCCGTGGCCCAACTGAGCATGTTTATAAATCCAGGAGAAACTGCCAATCCAGTGGCATCTATCTCCATAGTTCCTGAGGCTTTTCCAATATTTCCGATAGCTGCAATGGTATCGGCATTGATTCCCAAATCCCCTATGTACGAAGGACCCCCAGAGCCATCCACGATTTGTCCGTTTTTAATAAGGACATCAAAGTTTTTGGGTTGGGAACAACTGGCTAGAATAATCAGGGCGATCAGGGAGATGAGAAAAGAAATTGGTTTCATAGTCTGGTTATTTGGTTATGGCAAAACAAGTTAGGTGATTTTTTGTGCACTATCAAATTACCAAAGCATGAAAATTTTGCCTCACCTTTCTTCAAATCCAAGCCCCAACCGATTGATTGGATTAAATCATTTTAAAACCTCCGAAGTATCAAAGCAGGCATGCAAACATGCCTGATGGCAGTCAGGTTTCATTGCAGTTACTTTAGTTTCTATAATTTTTTTGGATGGTCCCCTCTCCAGTCTCCCCAAAGGGGAGAAGTTTCTCTCTTTGGAGAGCCTGTCCCGAATCTGTTTCGGGAGATTAAGGGAGGGTTTGATACTGGATGACAAAGAATTTTATTCTTTTCTTTAAACTATGGTTTTCAAACCCATAGTGGTTTATTTACCATACGGAATATAATTCTCCCACTCCCATGGTGTGTACACGTCTTTCAAGGTGACTTCGAGCAACTCCTTAAAAATGCTGTTGCCACGTTCAAAATTGGTCATGATCATAATTCCTTTTCCTGATTCTGGAAAAAGTACGGAATGGTGTACAAATCCGCTTCCGTGCCCTTCTTTAAAAACAGCTTTGCCATGCGGTGTTTCAAAATAGCCCCAGCCCAGGCCATACCCCAAACGTATTGAATCATATTTATCCGTAATGGTATTGGCCTTATCTCCAAATTGTTTTTCAGAGCGAATTCTGATGTGCGGACTAAAGATCTCATCGTAAGATTCCTTGCTGATCAATTTTTGATTGAGCACCGCAGTCAAGAATTTGGTGTAGTCCTTTGCCGTGGTTTCCAAGGTTCCGCCACCTCTGGGCTCGTTATCCTTGTCTTTTTTGAGGGATTCCCCCTTTTCGTTGTGTCCAAGTGCAAAATCCTGGTCAAACCTCGTTTTCCATTCGTAGGCAGAGTTTTCCATGCCCAAGGGTTCAAAAATATTTTCTTGGGCAAGCTGTTCCAATCCTTTGCCTGTTAATTTTTCAAGAACAACTTGCAAATAGATAAAACCCTCCCCACTGTAGCCATATTTTGTTCCAGGAGTATGGTGCACCCTTAATTTGTTGTCTTCCTCAAACCATCTGTAATTTTTGAACCCAGTAGTATGGTCTAGGCACATCCTTGCCGTAATTTTATGGTACAGTGAATCTTCCTTCAAACTGGAAAAGTCATCGTGCCAACGGGTCTGAGGTTCGTACTCGTATATTTTTTTGGGCAGGTACGACTCCAAGGGTGTGTCCAGATCAATCACACCATCCTCGACCATTTTCATTGTCAAAACCCCAAATACGGCTTTACTGAACGAGGCTCCGTAAATGTTGGTTGAATCTGTCAAAACTGTTTTATTGGGATAATCCTTATAGCCAAAAACCTTTTGATACACGGGTTGGTTGTCATCAAAAATGGATATGGCCATGCCGTATATTTGGGTATCTGCCATCAACTGGTCAATCTTTTTGGTAATGGAATCTTTAGAAATCAACGAACCATCCAATCGTTCAATGGTTTCCTGTTTTGGATTTGAACAACTGCAGAATATGGATAAACCTACCATGAGTAACAGACCAAGCGTTTTATTCTTTTTCAACCTTAAAAAAGGAATGGAAAAGGGGTAGTAGCACTTGTTTTTTTGGACCACGTAAATGATGTTGAAGATGATAATGCCGATGCAAATGGGTACCACGGAAATAAAAATGATAAATCCCCATTTCTCGATGGTCAGTAAACCAACAAACGACAAGATGGCCAAAATAAGCACCGTCATCTGAAAGTTAATCACCTTAATACCATGCTTGTCATACATTGGGTTGTCCTCCCGTTTATGGATCCACAGAAAAAGTGGGATGAGGACATTGAGCAAAGGGAGGAATATTCCGGTCAGGGGAGTAGCGTGCATTAAGAGCAACCATTTCTTTTTAATTGTTTCCTCCTTTGGATTTTCCAATGGAACCAGCTCATCTACTTCTATCTCCAAGGCTACTGCCAAGAGTTTAATGGTATTTAGGTGCGGAGAGACCTCTTCTTTTTCGATGCGTTGAATGGTGCGTACCGTGACATTGGTTCTGTGGGCCAATTCTTCTTGTGAATACCCCTTAATTTTTCGTTGATACTTGAGTCGTTCCCCAATTGATGAATTCTTCATAATTTTTGGTTTTAAATTCTGGAACAAAGGTATCTGTGGAGGCACGACAGTACCACGACATTTGTATGTCACCTTTATGTCAACACCGGTAAAACCATCTGTTTTGCGATAAAACTAAGGATTTTAGGGGCCAAAACCTTCAAATAGACCCAAGTTAGGATCAACCGTATAGAAAAGCATCAACTATTTCTTCCTGCCCAAAAATCGTATTACGGAACCCGTGCCCACATGACCATCGCCTTCGTTGAGCTCCACTGTGGTTTGTTTGAGTTCCAAGATTTCGTAGTCGGTAAAATCGGATTGTAGTTCTTCTATGGAAAATAAAGCATCCAGATTACCGGGGCCACCTACGCTTGGATTTTTCTTTTTATATGCCAAATGCGCCTTACTGAATGCCTCAAAAATGATGGTTCCTCCTTTTTTTAAGTAGCTGTGCAACAATTTATGATAGCCCGAACGGATGTTGGGAGGGAAGTGGGCATAGATCAAGGCGATGGCGTTGAACTGTTCTTCGCGGTAGCCCAAATTGGGGAGTTCTCCAACCTGATAGTCAATGGAAACCTTTTTTTTCTCAGCCAGTTTCAATGCTTTTTGTTGTCCTACTTCGCTGATGTCGAAAGCGGAGACTTCCCAGCCCAATTGGGCGGCATGTACGGCATTGCGCCCCTCTCCCTCGGCAGGGAAAAGTATGGTACCTGTTGGTAGGGTAGCTAGTTTTTCCTTTAAATACTTGTTGGGCCAGGTGCCGTATGCATATTTAGTTTGTCCAAATTTGGTGTTCCACTTTTTAAGCCAATCGGATGCCATTTTGTTTTTTTTGATGTAAAGCTGGGGGTGGGAGAATGTTTCGTTATCGTTTAAGATATGATTCGTTTAAATTATTTATATCGACCGATACTGAACCAAGTTCAGTAGAAGAACCGAAGTTCGCAGAATTTTAAGTTACTGGCAAAAAGACTTATTAAGCGTTATCAACACTAAAGTGTTGGTTGATAAAAGGTTATAATTTCACTCCTTAATCATTTCCAAGCCATCGTTTTTGCCTGTCATCTGCCAGTGCGCCAATGAAACTGGGATGCTCCCAATACTGTTCAGGGTATCAAAAAAATCTTTTACCACAAATGGCTCGCCTTGTGATTCTTTCAGTTTGGCATAGTCGGCCAATGCGTTTTCCAATAAATATTTACCGGTAATATAACTGGTTCCATAGCCGGGTTGGCGCAAATACAGGTGTTGTTCAAAAATGAGCAGCTCTTTTTCGGTTTTCATCCATCCACGGGGCGTATACTCACTGTGAATCCCTCCAGCTTCCTCCATGGTCATTTCATTGGCGTGGGCGTACAACGATCCCAAACCCCGTGCAGCGCGCTGTGCGATCATGATATACACAATCTCTTTGGTTCTTGGGCTATCATTATACAACCCAGCTTGCATAAACATTTCTTCAACCGCGGTAGCCGTCCCCTCATTTCTTGAATCCCAAATGTTATATAACAAAGGGCCTTTGCGTATTTCACTTGTATGGGGTTCGGTATCCATACGTGCTAGTTCAAACCAATGGTAAAAATGGGAAAATAGAGGTCTTGGGTCGTAATGCTCACCAATGGCAAAAAAGTTGCGGGTCTCCTTGGGTATAAATTCACCTAAATGCTCGCGTAGGGCGGGTTCAAAATAGGGTTTTACGGTTACAATGTCTTGTTCATTCAAAAAATTGATCAGGCTATTTGCGGCTTCGTCGGCCATTTTGTCGTAGGCTTCGGGGGAATCCGCAGCCACCAAAGGTGGCAGATTTCTATTTCGGTGTTCCTCCAATTTTAAAGATGTCCAAGCACGGGCAAGCTCGCGCTTCAGAATCATCACCTCATCCTCCCAAGTTAGTGGTACCAAGTGTACATTCTGTAAATACCAGGTATAATTGTCTTTGCCAATGCCCGAAGGCCCGGTTTTTGATTCGGATTCAGCCTGCAACCAAGACACAAGGTCATTGGTAGAAGCTATGGCATCGTCTATAACGGAAACCAATTCCGAGTCATCTTTAACGGAAGTTCTCTTTTTTAATTCGGTTAGCACGCTACTCTGATTTTGAATGTCCCGAATCCCGGTTACCCATAAGTCCCTTGCGTTTCCGGTTAAGTTTTTCTTGGCCTGTGTATTGAATGGCGCAATTACCTTTAGGTCGGACAAGAGTTTAGACCTTTCTTCTGAGGATAGGGGGAATGTGTAGGTCCATAATTCTGTTGTACCATGATTGGTTGGCCCCTCGTGAGCAGGAACATCGCTTCTATTGGCCCAAACCGTTTTATAAAAAGCAGGATCTCGGCTCCAAGGCTTTAAAATGCGATGATTAAAGTCGTAACCGTTCATTTCAGCCCAAACAATCATCCAATCCACTTGATTTTCTACGGACCAATTTGTTGTGTCGATAGATTGCAGTTTTGATTGTAATTCTTTGAACCTTGGCCAACGTTTTTCAAAAGTTTCTGCCGTGTAATCTGGAGCACCATCGCGAAGTGGTGGATTTTCGAAGGTTCTCCACGCTTTAAATAGGGCAACTAAATCTTGATAATCGTTAGATGTAAAATTTTTAATCTGGGTTTGATTGACTGCGGTTGCTTCTTTCTTTTCAGTTTGACAGCTAATACATAACATAAGTAAAAAAGAAAGAAGGAAATTGGTTGTTTTCAAATGACTACGGTTTTTTATTCAGAAAAGATTTTAACAATTCAGGCAATTTCGTTGAATTTTCTTTTACAAACAATAATTGTTCAAAGGTGTTGTCAACACTAAAGTGTTGGGAGGTATAGGGTTATATTCACTGCATCCATTACGACTCGTGAAGATAAATTAAAGCTTATAAAGTCAAGTAATCTTCATTCATCTTTGTACTTCTCAAACCAAGCAAGAACAGCAGCTATTTTTGCAACCAAATTACTGGGTTTGTTGGCAATACCATGTCCGGCCCCAGGAATACGTACCATTGCTGTTTCAACGTTCTCCAATTTTAGAGCGGCATAAAACTGCTCCGATTCTGCAATAGGGGTACGGTAATCTTCTTCGCCCGTTAACAGCATTGTTGGTGTGGTTACATTGCCCACATAGGTAAGGGGTGAGCGTCTCATGTAGTTTTCTGGATCTTCCCAAGGTTTTTTTCCGAACCAATATTTGGAGAAAAACTGCACACCATCTGCATAGAGCACAAAACTTGTCCAGTTAATTACGGGTTTTGCCACAACGGCGGCCTTAAAACGGTCGGTTTTACCCACGATCCAGGCGGTAAGTACACCGCCACCAGAACCACCGGTCACAAACAGATTTTCTTCGTCCACGTAGCCTTTTTCCAAAACGGCATCCACGCCGGACATTAAATCCTCATAATCGTGGTTGGGATAATCGTGGTGAATCAAGTTTCCAAATTCTTCGCCATAGCTTGTACTTCCACGTGGGTTAGCATAGAGAACCACATAACCTTCAGCGGCGTAGGCCTGAATTTCGGCAGAGTACACTGCTCCGTAGCTGGTAAACGGCCCACCGTGTATTTCCAAGATCATTGGATATTTTTTGGAGGGGTCAAAATCGGGAGGGGTTACGACCCAACCTTGAATTTTGCGTTGATCATAGGAGGACTCCCACCAGATTTCTTCCACATTGCCTAATTTTTTAAAGGAAAACAGGTCATTGTTAACTTGGGTCAAACGCTCTGTGTTTCGAGTATCAGCTACGCCCAAATCCGATGGATGGCTTTTGTCTCCCAAGGTGTAGGCAAATTTGTTGTTGGCGGAAGCAGAAAAACTAGCTGCGTTATAAGGCCTACCTAATGATAAACCGCCTAAGCCATCGGTAATAGTATCCACCTTGCCCGATATGCTCATAGAAGCCAATTTGCCCATTCCTTGATCGGTGTAGCTAAAATACAGACCATTACCCTTGCTGTTCCAAGCCATATCTTCCACATCACGATCAAAATCACCAGAAATTAATTGGGAGTCTGTCCCATCGGTGTTCATTACATACAATTGGGTAAGCTGATATCCTTGCAAACGGTCATCGTACCCTAAATAGGCTATTTTGGAACCATCTGGCGACAATACTGGATTACCGTCAGGACCGTAGCGGTCGGTTAATGGATTAATTTCACCATTATTTACATTAATGCTATAAATTTCGCTGTCTGCAGGTTCAAACTCCTCATCTTTATGGAAATTGGCGCTAAAAAATAAATGCGTGTTGTCCTTTGACCAGATAGGACTGCCATGGTCAAATTCCGAAAATGTAAGTTGTTTTGGCGTTCCCCCGCTAATGGGCAAGGTAAACAATTGTGAATTGCCACCTTTGTAATACCCTGCACCATCACCACGGTAATTCATTTTATCAATGTATTTTGGCGGCTCGTTCCATTTGGCGCCCTCGGGCTTTTCAGGCATTTTAATGATGGATTTGTTGGCTTCGGGCACGAACATATTAAATGCCAAGTATTTGTCATCATAAGACCATGAAACTGTCCCCGGTGATTGTGGTGTATTGGTAAGGGCCAGAGTTTCCTTGGTATCCAGCCACATAAGGTAGAGTTTCATTTTGTCATCCGCCATATTGGACTTGAAAACAATTTTTGTTCCATCGTGCGACCATTTTGGGGCAAAATCGTTATGGTTTCCTGTGGTTAACGGACGATTGTTGGAGCCATCAAAATTGATGATCCAAAGATTGGAAAGATTGCGGTCCGTCATCACATCCTTAAAATTCCGAACATAAATGATTTTAGATCCATCTGGGGAAATTTGAGGGTCGGAAACATATTCCATGTTGAAGATGTCCAATAGCTCCAAATTGGATTTTACTTGGCAAAAACCTAAAGGAATGATGGCCACAAAAAGTAACAGGGCAACTAGTAATTTTTTCATGAGGAAGCGTTTAGTTAGTTTAGATTCTTAAAAATAGGGAATTTATCTCCTTATTTTTTGGTTCAACCGTATAAAAGTGGTGTAAGATGAATTAATATGTAGTGGTCATGTTTTGATCCACACAAATAATGAAATCAGCCAATTGGGTGTTTTCTTCCTCCAGTTTATGAACATCTTTTTGCTTCACGGTAGATATGGTACCATACTCTAAATCGGGTCGTTTTAATTTCAAGTACCAAAGAATGCCCTCATAATCATTGGAGTGGTAGGCACCGTTGTAATGCAAAAACAAAACACCCTCCTTGTAATTTTGAAGGATAAAATGGGCCATGGTCGCATCTTTGATGGCCTGTGCCATTACCAAGGTGGGACTACCGTGGTCGCCCATCATTTTTAGGATATTTTTATACCCTGGCAACTCGGGGTCGTAAGCAATGGGCAAAGGAGCTATCCATTCTTTTTCTTGGTCGGGGAGTGAGTCCAAGGCTTCAAAACCACCTTTGTATACCATACTGGCGTAACGTCTGGGCACGTTGGATGCGACAAAAACAAGACTACTGTCCTTCGCAAAATCCACCAAAGGAGCATAATCTGTTTTATGGTTGTTCCACAGTCGTGCGGTGGAATCCAATGTTTTGTAGTCTATTTTACCCGATAAATAATCGTTGAGTTCATCTTGGTTGTCGACCTCGATCATTTCCGCGCCGAGGATAAGTGCTCGCTTGTTGTGCAGGTCAGCGGTAAGCTCGTACTGCAACCAATGTGCAATAGGATTGTTGTGCAGCTCCCCAAACAACACCATATCCTTTTTCTCCAAGGTCTTGAGCATTTTTCTGTAAGAGACCTTTTTCCCCTTGGCATTGTAAATAACGTAGGGTTTCTTCTGTCCATAACCAAAGGTTATTAGTAGGGTATAGGTTAGAAGGAGGAGAAGATTTTTCATTTGATTAGATTCAATCCTCCCACTCCGTATGGAAAATACCTTCGCGGTCCAAACGTTCGTAGGTGTGCGAACCAAAGTAATCGCGTTGCGCCTGTATCAAGTTCAATGGCAAACGGCTACTGGTGTAGGCATCAAAATACGTGAGCGCATTGGAAAGGCCCGGCAAAGGAATACCGTTTGTGGCGCCATAACTCACTAATTCGCGTGCTGCATCTACTGTGCTTTGTACTTTTTCTACAAAAGAAGGGGAGAGCAACAAGTTCTGTAAATCTTTGTCGGCTTGGTAGGCTTCGGTAATATCGGCCAACAAGGCAGCACGGATTATACAACCGGCACGCCATATTTTGGCAATTTCGCCCAGTTCCAGTTCGTAACCATATTCTTTGGAGGCATCTGCCAATTGGTGCATACCCTGCGCGTAGGTAATGATGAAAGCAAAATATAGGGCCTGCTCCGCTTTTGTGGTAAAGTCATCTTTGTCCACCGCTTTTAGTGTGGGACGGTCATACAACTCATCGGCTTTAATACGCTCGGATTTTAAAGCGGATATTTCACGCATGCTCACTGCAATATCAATGGTAGGGACGGGGATTCCCAAATCCATGGCATTTTGAGAGGTCCATTTTCCAGTTCCTTTTTGTTTGGCCTTGTCCAAAATCATATCTACAAGGTCATTATCCGTCAAATCATCTTTTTGTTCAAAGATTTCCGAAGTGATTTCCACCAAAAAGGACTGCAAACGACCATCATTCCAACGAGCATAGGTTTTGTGAAGCTCATCGTTGGTAAGGCCACCTGCTTTTTTGAGCAGATCGTATATCTCGGAAGTCAACTGCATCAAACCGTATTCGATACCGTTGTGCACCATTTTCACATAGTTCCCTGCGGATTTTGGACCCAAATAGGCCACACAGGGTTCGCCGTTGTATTTTGCGGACACAGCTTCAAAAATAGGTTTTACGTGTTGATAAGCTTCTTTGGAACCGCCGGGCATAATGCTCGGTCCCTTTCTGGCACCTTCGGCACCACCTGAAACTCCGGCGCCAAAAAAGTTAATGCCTTTTTCTTTTAAATAAGCCTCGCGACGGTCAGTATCGGTATAAAAGGAGTTCCCTCCATCAATAATAATATCACCTTTGTCCAAATGGGGCAGCAAACCATCGATTACGCTATCCACAATTTTTCCTGCGGGTACCAATAACATAATTTTTCGAGGAGTGGTAAGCGCCAGTACAAAGGTTTTTACATCGGTGGCGGCATTCACTTTTGCGGTATCACCACCTTCGTTGATTAAAGCATCCACTTTTTCTTTATCCAAATCATTTCCAAATGCAGTAAAACCGTTATCAGCTACATTTAAAATAAAATTACGTCCCATTACTCCAAGGCCCACAAGGCCAAAATCATACGTATCTGCCATTATATATTTTTCTTCTTCTTTGGTGTTGATACAACCTTGAGGTTGTGATTTCTTGAATTACGAACCTAAAATAAACCTTATATTCGTGATGCTCAAAGATAATGACTCCTTATTAAAAATGAATGGTGTCAAGAAGAGCACAATCTGCCAGAAACCGAAAATACTATGAAAAAGACAGATAATCAGATGCTCGTGATTTTTGGAGCATCGGGTGATTTGACAGCAAGAAAATTAATGCCATCCTTGTTCAACCTTTATTTGGCCGACCAGTTGCCCGAAAACTTTGTGGTGCTAGGGGTGAGCCGCAGCAATTTGACCGATGAGGCATTTCGGGACCGTGTAGTGTATGAAAGTGATTATTTAAAAGAAAAAACGAAGGACCTGACAGCAAGCAAGGTAAAAAGCTTTGCCAACAAGCTATATTACGAGGATTTGGGCGATAGCTACGATACCGATTATGGCGGCCTGCGTAAGCGGGTGGAAGCCCTAAAAGAAGAGTACAACACTTCAGGAAATATTATTTATTACCTATCCACACCACCCACGCTTTACGAAACAATATCACAAAACCTGTCCAACGCGGGCATGAACACCCAAAACAATGGCTGGAAACGCTTGATTGTGGAAAAACCTTTCGGTTACAGCTTGGAGACGGCCAAAGAGTTGAACAAAGGGCTTCACAAGTATTTTAAAGAGCATCAGATATACCGAATCGACCATTATTTGGGCAAAGAAACCGTTCAAAATCTTTTGGTGACCCGTTTTTCGAACAGCATTTTTGAACCCCTTTGGAACCGTAATTACATTCAGCATGTAGAAATTACCAATGCGGAAAGTGTAGGTGTTGAAAAACGTGGTGGGTATTATGACAAGTCCGGCGCTTTGCGGGACATGTTCCAGAACCACTTGTTACAAATTGTTTCGTTGGTAGTGATGGAGCCACCGATTGGCTCAGATGCAGAAGAAATCCGAAATGAAAAAGTAAAAGCGTTAAAGTCGTTGCGTATAATGACGGACGAAAAGGAACTGTTTGAAAATACCATTAGGGCCCAATATGTGGCTTCCAGAGTAGATGGGAAAGACGTAAAAGGGTACCGGAAAGAAGATGGGGTAGACCCGAATTCCACTACGGAGACCTATGCCGCGATAAAATTTTATGTGGACAACTGGCGTTGGCACGGGGTTCCCTTTTATGTACGAACCGCTAAGCGAATGCCCACCAAAGTGACCGAAATTGTGATTCACTTTAAAAAGCCGCATCATCAAATTTTTAAAGGCTCCGAAATGCAGGAAATGGATAACAAGTTGATTATCCGTATCCAACCCGATGAGGGAATCTTGATTAAGTTCGGAGTAAAAGTGCCTGGGCAGGGCTTTAAAGTTGAGCGGGCCAATTTGGATTTTTACTATGCCAACTTGGCCGAAACTTATGTGATGGAGGCCTACGAGCGCTTGTTGTTGGACGCGATGCAAGGAGATGCTACACTATATGCCCGTGCCGATGAGGTTGAAGCGGCTTGGGAGTTCGTAGATCCTATATTAAACTACTGGAAAAACGGTAAGGACGTTCGTATGTATGGTTACGCGGCAGGTGCTTGGGGACCGGAAAATGCAGATAACTTGATTGATGATGAGGGCTACTGGCGTAACCCAACAGAAAACTTGGCGGACGACCCAGGGTTTTGTGTGATTTGTTAATTTGTCGAATGCCGAGAGTTGAGAACAGAAAATAAAATTTACAATGGATTTAAAAATATATAAAGATAAGCAGGAGGTTGCTGAACAGTTTTCCAGCTATTTTGCGGATAAACAAAAAGATAAGGATGCTTTTTATGTAGCATTGTCTGGGGGTAGTACCCCTAAAATTGTTTTTGATGTATTGGTAGAAAAGTTTTCGGACAAAGTAGATTGGAGCAAGGTGCATTTTTATTGGGGTGATGAGCGTTGTGTGTCCCCAACCGATGATGAAAGCAACTATAAAATGACGGTGGAGCATCTATTTTCCAAAATAAAGGTGCCCAAGGAGAACATTAATCGGATATTGGGGGAAAAGTCCCCTGAGGGTGAAGCTTTGCGCTATGCCAATTTGTTGGAAATGGATTTGGATAGGGTAGAGGAGGTGCCTCAGTTCGATTTGGTAATTTTGGGTATGGGCGATGACGGTCACACCGCATCTATTTTTCCACATGAAATTGAATTGTGGGATTCGGAAGATCATTGTGTGGTAGCTACGCATCCAGATTCAGGCCAGAAACGGGTTTCCATAAACGGGAAGGTTATCAATACCGCCAAAGAAGTAGCTTTTTTGGTCACCGGTGCATCCAAAGCCGAAAAGGTGAAGGCCGTGGTAGAAAAAACGGAAGGTTCCGAGGCTTACCCGGCATCCTTGGTTAATCCAGCTTTGGGGAATTTGTTGTGGTTTTTGGATGAGGCTGCTGCTGCACGGCTCAATCAAAATCCATCTTAACGTTTTCGCCATCTAAAAACTCCAAATATTCGTTCACTTTAAAGTTGTTGGATTCGTATTTGCTATCTCGTTTAAAAGCAGATTGTTTACGTTCCTTGCTGCGTGCAAATCGACGAATATCTTGCTTGGTTTTTAAAATAAGACCGGGAACTAACTTATTTTTACCATCCTTGCCCTTGGCCACCATGGTAAAATAGGACGAATTGCAATGTTTCACTTCTCCCGTGGTCACATTTTCCGATTCCACGCGTACCCCGACCACCATGGAAGTTTTTCCGGTATAGTTAATGGATGCTTTTAGTGTGGCCAATTCCCCAACTTCAATTGGATTTAGAAAATCCACTCGATTCACCGAAGCGGTGACGCAATAACTTTGTGAATGTTTGGATGCGCAGGCAAAAGCAATTTGGTCCATAAGGTTGAGGATATGCCCCCCATGTACCTTGCCGCCAAAATTGGAATGGGAAGGGAGCATAAGTTCGGTGATGGAAACTCTACTTTCTCTGGATGATTTGAATTTCTTCATATTTTGTTGGGGTTTAATCGAATCCTTTTTTTAATTCGATTGTACACGACTGTACCAGTGGTCAATCCAAATGTCACATCGAGCGTAGTCGAGATGTCTTTGTCAGCCTTTCGACTGCGCTCAAGAAGACAAAGACAAAAACCATCAATGCCATTGGTACAATTGCGGATATACAATTTTTTAAAAAGTAAATAACAGCAATGTAAAATGATTATCAAATATAATCCAAAGCTAAAAGAGTTAGCCAGGCAATTACGAAATAATGCTATAAAAGCCGAATTTACTCTGTGGCAGAAACTAAAGCGGAATCAAATGAACGGACTATATTTTTCAGTTTCAAGCAAACGGAAATACACCTCCCTAAATCCCTCTTTTTTTAGGAGGGAAGCCATTTCCCATCTAAAAAGAGGAGCCAGGGGTGTGTGGATTAATTTCTGAAAATTGGAGATTTTTCAGATTTGACTTCTGTGATAAAATATTTGGTATCGCCCAACCAGAAAAAGGTGGCGTAGCGTTCCTTGTAGGTGACCTTGATGTACTGCCCTTGGAACTTTTTCATCTTTTCAATGATTTCCTCTTCCTTGTCCTCTACAGAAAACGAAAATACATTTGTGCCTGACAAACCTTGACTGATCTGTCCTTCCCAAGTTTTGACCATCACGCCTTTTCTACTGAATTTGATGAGTTCCCCCGAACGATAACCCTCACTGTAGGGCACATAATAGATAAAAGCAAAATAGCCCACAACACCAACTATAATGGCGATGATGAAAATGGTCAAGAATTTTTTCATGGTTCGTGTTTTAGTTCATTTCTTCAAAATCGTCCTCATGGGCGCGCATTAAAATAGGTTCGGGCAAGGATTTTTTTGCTTTGGCCCCCATTTTCTTCAATTTTTCAATTGAGGTGACAATGTTTCCCCGTCCTTCGACCAACTTGTTCATGGCACCGCGGTACTCGCTTTTCGCTTCATCCATTTTTTTGCCCACTTTGGTAAGGTCGGAGACGAAGCCTTCGAATTTATCGTAAAGCGCTCCAGCCTGGCGGGCAATTTCAATGGCATTTCGTTGCTGTTTTTCGTTGCTCCACATACTGTCAATGGTGCGTAGTGTGGCCAAAAGCGTAGAAGGGGTAACAATAACGATGTTTTGCTCAAAAGCTTTGTTGTACAGTGATACATCTTCATTTATGGCTACGGCAAATGCAGGCTCAATGGGCACGAACATCAGCACAAAATCTGGACTCTCCATTTCGTATAGGTCCTCATATTTTTTGGAGGAAAGCTGTTCCACATGTCTGCGCAGGGAGTTGATATGATCCTTTAGGAATTTGGGTCTATCCTCTTCTTCGGCATTGGTGTAACGTTCATAATCCGTTAACGATACCTTGGAATCCACCACCATTTTTTTACCGTCGGGCAAGTGAATAATAACATCGGGCAACACTCTTGTTCCATCTGCACGCTTAAAGCTTTGTTGCACACTGTACTCTCTATCTTTCTCTAAACCAGATTTTTCCAAAACACGTTCCAAAACCAGCTCCCCCCAATTCCCTTGCATTTTGCTGTCCCCTTTCAGGGCTTTGGTCAGGTTTTCGGCCTCTTGGGTTATTTTAAGGTTTTGTGTCTGTAAATTGAGCAATTGCTCTTTTAAAGCAGAGTGAATACTAATGTTTTCCTTTTGCGACTTTTCTACTTTTTCCTCAAACTCCTTAATTTTTTTGTTGAGGGGTGTCAGGATATTTTCAATGTTCTCTTTGTTGCTTTTGGTGAATTTTTCGCTTTTTTCATCCAAAATTTTGTTGGCCAAGTTTTCAAATTCCTTCGTGAACTTTTCCTGTAGCTTTTCAACCTCTTCCTTCTGCTCTTTGTTTTTGAGCTGAAGATTTTCCAAATCCGCTTGGTACCTCACAATTTGGTTGCTTTGCTGTTCTTTTTCGCGCTGGAGTTGTTTTTGCTCCTCGTCGCTTAGCAATAACTTATCGTTCAAGGATTTTATGGTAGCGTTAAATTGTTGTTCCCGCTCGCCCCAAACGCTTTCGGTGGATTTAATCTTTAGTTTTTGGATGTACATGCCCACAAAAAGCCCAACGACCAATGTGATGATGCCAATTATTATAAAGGTAAGTTCTGTGCTCATTAAAAAATTTCTGAAGGATAAAGATAACGGATTACAAAGATAAAATGTCATTTCTTCCAAAGTAGAAATCCATAAAATCAGTTCGTAGTCGGAAGTCGGATGTCCGAAGCACGGAGTCCGATGTCAGTTGGCAGTCGACAGTACTCAATAACCCAATAGCTCAGTAACTCCTAACTCTGAACTTGAGTTTTGGTTTTCATCTTTCTTTTGACACGAATTACACCAATTGCTCGAATTTCTTGTTAAATGTTGTTTTGATTTATCGTGTTGAGTCCTTCGGCTACATTTAGGATAAACTAAAGTCGAAACGGCGGAAGTCAGTTTGGAGTAGCACAATTACTCAATAACCGAACAACCATATAACTTAGTCCAGAGGTCAGAAGCACGAAGCACGAAGTCTTGGGTCTAGTGTCTTGGTTCTTGTCTCTTGTCTCTTAAACTTGATACTTGAGTTTGTCATTCCTGTGAAGGCAGGAATCCATTTTTTAAAGAAACCTGGGAACACATCACAAAGTAGATTTCTCACGCTCTCGCTGGTCGGTTCAAAATGACAATGAAACAATTGGTGGCCATTCTAGAAATTCGTGTCTGCCGTGGGTAGGAAATTTACTTTGCTGCACTCGTCTCCTCTCTAATCTCCCCAAAGGGGAGAAGTTCCCTTCTTTGGAGAGCCTGTCCCGAACTTGTTTCGGGAGATTATGTGAGGACTTCCTATCTGATTGCCTTTTTAAAACCCATGATCTCTTGCCCGTTTACCGTAGTCAGGCTTCGGAATCCCATAAGAGTCAGACCTTGAAACATGGTTTTACTGGCAGACAGACAAGTTTAGGGTGAACGGGATTTTTGTTGGTTATAAATTTACTTAGTCACCTTAAACGAACCTGTCTTGGCATCAAACTGTACCATTTCCGAAGGAAATAAACGGTCAAAGTATTTTTGTTCAATAAGTTGACACGGGTCGCCAAACGGATGGTCTTTTCCATCCAAAATCAATATGCGGTCACATAATTGAATGGCCAATTCAATTTCGTGGGTTGTAAAGAGAATGGTTTTCTGTTTTTCGTGCGCCAATTCTTGAAGCATTTTAAGGATTTGCACTTTGTGGTACAAATCCAAATGGGTGGTTGGCTCATCCAATAAGATCAAAGTGGTGTCCTGAGCCATGGCCCGCGCCACCAGCACCCGTTGTAATTGTCCGTCGCTGATTTCGTGACATTTACGGTGTTTGAGTTCTTTCAATAAAAAAGTATCCAAACTATCCTTGATCCGATGTTTGTCGTCTTCGGTCAATGTGCCCAACCAATTGGTGTAGGGTTGCCTGCCCAAGGCGATTAATTCTTGTACAGTCAAGTTTTTGGAGGCAGGCTGCTCGGTCAAAACCACACTAAGCTCCTTAGATAGGGTAGATGATGTATATTTTTCCAAATTTTTGCCTTTCAACTTGATGTTTCCATCAAGTTTAGGCTGAAATCCCCCCAAAGTGCGCAACAAGGTCGATTTTCCAATACCGTTGATGCCCACAATTCCGCACAACATTCCAGTTTCCAACTCAAAATTGATGCGCTCAGCAACTATTTTGGATTCGTACCCAACGGTCAAATTTTTAACGGACAGTATGTTTTTGTTGTTATTGGACATTAGAACATCATTTTACGTTTGCGCACCAAAAGCCATATCACTACAGGAGCTCCAACCAAGGATGTAATGGCGTTTATGGGCAGCACACTGGCGGAATTGGGCAATTGCGCCAAAGTATCGCACAGGAGCATTAAAATGGAACCATAGAGCATTACGGCGGGAATCAGTACTTTGTGTTCCATGGTATCAAAAATTTGGCGGGTAAGGTGTGGAACAGCGAGTCCAACAAAAGCAATGGGCCCTGCAAATGCGGTTATACCTCCTGCCAACAGCCCAGTGGCGATAATTATGGTCAATCTGGATTTTTTTAAGGAAATTCCCAAACTCTGTGCGTAGTGTTCCCCTAAAAGAAAGGCGTTCAACGATTTTATGGAAAGTATACTGAGCAAAACTCCCAAGGCAACGATTACAAGCAATAAAAGTAACTGCCCTGTTGAAAGGTTGCCCACACTTCCAAAGGACCAAAAGATGAAGCGTTGCAGGTTCTCGGCACTCGAAAAATAGGCCAACACACTTACAATTGCGGAGGTGATGCTGCCGAACATCAGTCCAATGATCAACAAAGCCATGGTATCTTTCACGCGTTGGGCAACAATCATTACTACGGAGAGTACCAAAAAACTACCAATACTTGCGGCAATGGCCAGGGAAACATCACCCAAAAAAGAGATGGAAGTATATCCTGCCAACAACGAAGCGCCCATCAAAAGTAAGGCGGCACCCAAACTGGCCCCAGAACTAATCCCCAGTACAAAAGGGCCTGCCAACGGATTTCTGAACAGGGTTTGCATTAAAAGCCCACTCAAGGAAAGTCCTCCGCCCACCAAAATGGAGGTAAACGCCTTGGGAACCCGATAATCCCAGATAATGTATTCCCAAGATGCAACTTGCGAAGTTTTTCCAAAAAGCGTGGATAGCATATCTGTAAAAGGAATAGAAACGGAACCCGAACTAATGTTGAGAAGACAGGACAGCATCAATGCCAGTATCAACAACAGAAAGGAAAACCGGTATGTTTTTGCTCCTTGCATTTATTGTAATGGTTTAATGAACAGCAATTGATGCTCGGGCAATAGCTCCGGGTGCAATATTTTGATGAAATCCCTCAAAACAATATCTGGGCGGTGCGGTGCCAATTCGTAAAAAATAAGCCCGCCAGTTTCTCCCTTTTCAATGGCGTTTGAATACACTTTTTTATTGGCGAAGGCATAAAATTGTTGGTGATGGGTGTTGGCATTGCTCAATTCCTTATAAGAAGTTTGGGAAGAAGGGTTAAACCAAAATTCGGCATCTTGTGCCTGCTCCAAAACGGACTCCAAACTAAGACCAATGCTTCCCGTTTCTTCGGTGTTGGACCAAAGATAATCGGCATTGGCATCTTTCAGGAACTGGGCCATCCAACTGCTGCCTCCTGCCACGTACCAAACGTCTTTGTATAATCCGCCAGTTAGCACTGTTGGTCTGGATTTTGCTTTTTTTGCCAATGCAGCGGCCTGTTTATAGGATGCTTCAATTTCGGTAAAAATGCTATCTCCCAATTTTTCTTTTTGAAAGAAGGGCGCAAAAAACTTCACCCATTCTGCTTTGCCCAATGGGGTCTGCTCCACCCAATCGCCATTGTAAACCACGGGTATTCCTGCTCGTTCTAAAATATGATACGCCTTGTTTTCTTCGTTAATACTGAATCCGATGATGAGCTCAGGGTTCAGTATCAGCACCATTTCTGTGTTGAGGACATCGTTCATGCCCAAGTTTTGAATTTGACCGTTTTCCACAAGCTTTCTTGCCTCTGGTGAAGAAATGTAATCGGTGTTGGGAAATCCGACTATGTTTTTGAGTTCCCCGAGTTGCTTTAAAGGCTCTATGTGAGTGGTTGAAGTGAGCACTATTTTTTCGACCGGGGTACCCACAATGGCATCATATTCACCTTGCGGGAAAGTAATCGATGGTAATTTTTCTTTAGGTACCAAGGCATATTTAAAGTTATCGGCCCCAGGCCAAGCTGCAGTGACTTCAATAACGGTGAAATCGGCTTCTTTTTTTACCGTAAAACCCGTTGCATAGGTTATGGAGGGTGTTGATCCCTGTTTTTGAGCAGGTTGCGATTTTTTTTCTTGCTTGCAACCTATCAACCAAACCAAAAGGAATCCCAAAAATAAAATTGATTGCTGTTTTTTTGCCATGAACCAAAAGTAAGATTATTTAAATATTTCTGTAGTTTGATGAACCTCATCATTAAAGTCAAAATTGTCATGTTGAGCGTCCCGAAAGTTTTCGGGAAGACACCTCACCTATTTTTTCAATAATATAATGACACGAATTACATGAATTTTCTCGAAGGAAAGGTGGGTTGGGATGCTAAACGAATTCTTCGGCTGCGCTAGGATGACAGCTCAGATTGACAGATGAAATCATTTTAAACTTTTGCATAAAAGATTAAACAGATTGATTAGCTTTGGCCACGAATTTTGGTTCGCACGGATTTTTTCCGTGGGATTAAAAGGGAATCCGGTGCAAAACCGGAGCTGTTCCCGCAACTGTAAGTATGTGCCGAACCGGCACCGATGTTTTAAACATAGGTGCGCAGTAGGCGATTGTCTCTTCTTCAAAACCACTGCCCGATGGGTGGGAAGGTAGGAGGCAAAACACAAGCCAGGAGACCTGCCAGATTCAAACAAACAATGTTAAACTTTCGGGATAAAAGTTTACGTATGAATATCATACTATTCTCCCGTTTATTCAATTAAACGAAATGAAAAAAAATCATTTATGGTTAATTACCGCCCTTTTGGCGGGTAATGGAATTTTTGCGCAAAACGTACAGCAAGATTCACTTAAGGTGCAGCGACTGAACGAGGTTGTTGTTAGCGATTCAAAATTTGAGTTGAAAAGAGAAAACTCAGGTAAAACGGTAATCAAGATTGCGGCCGAAGAAATGCAGCGCAACCAAGGCAGGACAGTTGCGGAAATCATCAACACCAAAAGTGGTATCGAGATTGCCGGTAGCCGTGGTAGGGATGGCGATGTGCTTGGGGTTTATGCCCGTGGTGGCCGTGGTCGTCAGGTTTTGGTGATCATTGATGGTGTTCGGGTGTCGGACCCCTCCACTTTTTCGGCGGAGTACGATCTTCGGCTGCTTTCTCCAAACAGCATAGAGTCCATCGAGATCATGAAAGGGGCTGCCAGTACACTTTATGGTACCAATGCGGTTACGGCCGTGATCAACATCACTACGAAAAGGGCTTCAAAACAAAAGATTGCAGGAAATTTTGAAACAAGTGTGGGCACCAATCAAACAGCAGATGACCAAAATTATAATTTAGGGAGTATTCAAAATTCGGCAAATGTGAACGGTACTTTGGACAAGTTTACCTACGGGGTGGATTTTTCCAATAGATATAAAAGCGGCCTGTCAGCTGCAGTAACGCCGGAGAATGAGGAGGATATTTTTTCACATTACAGTGCCAATTTAAGGCTTGGGTATCAATTCTCTGATGCTTTTGGGGTTCAGGTTTATGGAAACCAGACCAAGTTTAAAAATGAGTACGATGCCACACAGGCAGAAGCACCTAATTTGGGTGAGAATGAGCAGCAAAGAGTCGGGTTGTCATCCGAATATGGCTATGGGAAAGGTTCGGTCCATCTAAATACAGCGTTTACCCATTATGAGTCCGTGGCCAATGATACCTTTGGCGAAAGCACCACCGAGGGAAGCAATTGGGTGTTGGACCTGTACAACAAATATGTTTTTGGTGAGCAATTCCATACCATTTTAGGAATGAATTACATCAAGGATGAAGCTATTTTTACAGAAGATGTTGATTTTACCATTGTGGATCCTTATGCCAATGTCGTGTATGTTTCAGATTTTGGACTGAACTTGAATGTGGGTGCCAGATGGAACAATCACTCTGAATATGGAAACCATTTTGTGTATAATGTGAATCCTTCTTATGTTTTTGACACTGAAAACGGATATGTGAAAATGATGGGGTCTTATGCCACATCGTACATCACACCGAATTTAACGCAATTGTTCGGTGCCTTTGGCGGGAATCTGGAGTTGGAACCTGAAGAAAACTCGACCATTGAGGGGGGTGTTGAATTCAAACTCAATGAAAAGTTGAGAATTAGCACTGTTTATTTTGATAGAAATGAAACCAATGCCATTGGGTACGATGCCAATTTTATGAGTATTAACATTGCGGATGAAATTGATGCCAATGGGGTAGAGGTGGAAACTACGTGGTTGCCTTGGAGCACTTTTAGCGTTAATGCCAATTACACCTTCACGGAACGCAAAGGGGACAATGCCATCCGTATTCCAAAACACAAAGCCAATGTGTCCTTGTGGTACCAGTTTTGTGAGAGTACGAGTGCATCGTTAAGCTATGCTTATACAGGTGAACGGTTTGATACGGATTTTGCAACCTTTACGGATATTGCTTTGGAACCTTTTTCTTTACTGAATTTTTCCATTGGACACGAACTGATCAAAAACAAGCTAAATGTGTTCGTAAATGCGGACAATTTGTTGAATGAGGATTACAGGGAATTGCTTGGATTCACAACTCGTGGCCGAAATTTTAGGATGGGTCTCAAACTGAACCTTTAATAAAGCCCATATGTAACATCAATTTTTGTGAACCTGAACTTGTCCGTCTAATGGGCTGGTAAGTTCAGGTTATACTTTTGATTAATATTTTAGAAGTACTAGTTTTATTAATCCCAATTAAATGGGCTTAAGGTTTGTTCTTTTGAATACCTCACTGGCTTGTCCCGAGGTAGTTCATTAATATGGTAGTTCTGAGTGAAACGAAGAATCTCTTTTTCGATACAAAGATAAGGCACGCCTGACCACTGACTTTCGACATTTCAACCTTAGTTTATCCTGAGCGTATCCGAAGGCCTCAACGTGACACTTCATGCATCGAGCATCAAACTACAATAACCTCTGCCTAACAACAGACATGAATTACACAAATGGCCACGAATCAGTTAATCTTTACAGTAATGAGAGTAATGCTTTTTGGTTGAAAGATTCTCCAAATGTTTTACACTTTCAGAATGACAAACTTGAACTTGTATTTGTCTATTAGTAATTCACATATTCCACTATCTCAAGACCATAACCAACCATGCCCACACGCTTGGTTTGTCCGGAATTCGTCAATAATCGAATCTTGGAAATATTGATATCGTGAAGTATTTGTGCACCAATGCCAAAGTCCTTGTTGTCCATTTCAATCTTTGGAGCCTTGTTGATTCCCCCTTCCTGAAGCTTTTTGAATTCGGACAATCTACTCAATAGGTTCATGGATTGGTTTTCTTGATTTATAAAAATAATGGCACTTTTTTCTTCGGCGTTCAATGCATTGAACATGCGTTGCAGTGTCTCATCCGGATTGTTGGTCAAAGTGCCCAGCATATCATTGTTCACTAGGGTGGAATTAATACGGGTAAGAACAGGTTCTCCACTTTTCCAATTTCCTCTTAGCAAGGCAATGTGTACTTGATCGTTTGTTGTCTGCTTATATGCCCGAAGTCTAAATTCTCCGAATCTGGTGCTTATGTTAAATGCCTCTTTAAGTTCTATAAGGCTATCGTGTTCCATGCGGTACGCAATCAAATCCTCAATGGAAACAATTTTAAGGTCAAATTTTTTGGCAACCTTCATCAATTGCGGCAATCGTGCCATGGTTCCATCCTCGTTCAAAATTTCCACCAAAATACCTGCAGGTTCCAGCCCGGCCAATCTTGCAAAGTCTATTGCAGCCTCGGTGTGCCCGGTACGCCTTAATACGCCTCCATTTTTTGCCCTGAGCGGAAAAATATGTCCAGGCTTTCCCAGTTCGTGGGGTTTGGTGTCTTTGTTTACAAGGGCACTAATGGTTTTGGCCCTGTCATGTACCGAGATACCAGTTGTGCATCCATACCCCAATAAATCCACGGAAACGGTAAACTGGGTTTGGTGCAATACCGTATTGTTTTGTACCATCATGTTCAGCTCCAGTTCCTCGCATCTATCCTCGGTTAAGGGGGCACAGATAAGCCCACGGCCGTGCATGGCCATAAAATTGATCATTTCGGGGGTAACTTTTTCGGCAGCAGCAATAAAGTCGCCTTCGTTTTCCCTGTTTTCATCATCCACTACAATAATTACCTTACCGTCTCTAACGTCGGCAATGGCTTCTTCAATGGCGTTTAGTTGTATTTTTTTGTTCTTGGCGATCATTGATCTTCAGCTTCTTTATCTTTCTTTTTAAATATTGATTTAATCCGGTCTATAAAGTGACCAAATCCTACTAACCCCTTATCCGCAGTTGCACGTCTGGTGAGAGATATGCCCAAGGGCAGCATAATCATTGTTGGGAGCCAGGCCCCAATGGCGGGGTGAATGTTTCCTTCCTTTGCATAGTTGCCGGCAAATACACCAATAAAATAATAGGTTAAAAATAAAATAATAGCGACCACCATGGGCAATCCCAATCCTCCTTTACGAATTATAGCCCCTAAAGGTGCACCTACAAAAAACAAAATAATGCACGAAAGTGCCAGTGCATATTTTTGATGCAGCGATAGAATGTGGCTGTTATAGAACTTGTACCTGCTTTGCAGTTCGTTCTTTTTGGAAGTCACCGTGTTCAATATACTGGAAACCTCGTTCTGGGCTTTTTTCATTACTTGAATTTGCTCCCATTGTTCCAGACTTTCTATAAATTGATCAATAGTTCTAATGGAATCCTGTTGGGTCTCCTCCACCTTTTTTTGAGGTTGAATGAGTTCCAATTTTTGCATGGTAGTATCTTTTGGCACTTTGGGCGGAAATGCCCCCATGCGATTAACGACGTTTTTGGAAAATGCAACTACTTTTTCAAGGTTGTTTTCGCGAAGGGAATCAATATCCTTGATCAGCCGCCCCACATTTTTCATCTTGTTTGTGGTGATATTCTGATCTTCTTCCAAATCCTGGTCATTGAGTTCCGAAATATCAATATTGATGGTATAGGTCTCAAAATTTGATTTGGCGAACGGTTGCTTTCGTCGTTCTTTGGCATCTTTGGGCATAACATCTTCGTAGTAGTTGCCATCTTTCAATACCAATTGAATAATATCCGATTTTTCGCTACTGATCAACTCACCGGATTTTGCCTTGATTACTGTATTGTTGATGTTCTGATCTGTTTTTTTATGGATGATGACATTGTCCAAAAAGCGATCTTGCTCCCCATGCTTTTTGTCCACCTTAATGTTCATGCCCTCGCCGGTTCCTTCAAAATCACTAAAAACACCTTCGGTAATGGCGGCTGCAGGTTTTACTTTGGCAATGTTTCGCCTTAGGTTGAACATTTTTTGTTCTGATATTGGAATCACATCATTGGCAAAAAAGAAAGTGACCACACCTAAGAAAAGTACAAACACGATAAGGCTTCGCATGCCGCGTTGCAATGATATACCGGAAGCCTTCATGGCGGCAAACTCATAGTTTTCTGCAAACGTACCAAAGGTAAGAATGGAGGAGAGGAGCACCGTAAGTGGCAACACTTTGTCCACCAATGTTGGGATAAAGTAGAAAATAAACTTGCCAATAATTACCATGCCCAGTCCTTTTCCCGCCAAATCATCAATGAACAGCCATATTCCCTGAAAAATGAATATGACGATGAGAATGAAAAAAGAACTGAAGAAGTTGTAAAGAAATCTTCTTAGTATATACTGATCAAGTATTTTCAATGCCTAGTTTCTTATAATATAATATCCTTTGTCCTCGTATTTTTTCTCGTCAAAGGTAAACAGAGTACTTGATATGGGCTGATTGGTTTTGAAAGAATTAACGGTAATGGTGGTTTTGGTGCCATTGTTTCCCGTTTGGATTAGTTTATAGATGTGCTTGGTCTGTGTATCCACTCCCAAAAGCACGGATTTTATCTCGGTATTGGAGTCAATCGGAATCAACTTTACATATTGAATTTTTCTGCCCCCTATATTTTGAAGGATATCCCATTGGTAGTTGTGTCCCGTTTTATAAAATGTCAACATTTTTGATGGGCTCACGTTGTCGTTGTCCTCGTTAACCTCTTCAATGGTTACTTCTTCGTTTTCTGGAACCACGGTGTAAACTTTGTTGCCATCGTACATTTGTTTGGCCCCGAAATAGTTGAGTGCGTATTTTTCGCCCTTTAAGGTTACGTTTCCGTTGGTTTCCTGTTTTAGGTCGGCCTCGGTATTTTCCAAGGTAGATTGGAAATCAATATAAATATTATCGTAGCTCTGCACTTTGTTGTAAACTTCGTCCAAAAGTGCTTTGGCCTTATCGGAGTTCTGTCCGTAAGAAAAAAGTCCTACGGTAAACAATGTTATAAAAAGAATACTTTTCTTGTTCATGGTCTTATTTTGCTTCATTTTCTAATAGTTGTTCCAAAGAATACATGTCGGGAACCAAAACTTGTCGGGCCTTACTGCCCTCAAATGGCCCTACGATCCCGGCTGCTTCCAATTGGTCTATAATTCTACCGGCTCTGTTGTACCCAAGTTTCAATTTACGTTGGATAAGGGAAGCGGAACCTTGCTGGGCCGTTACAATAACTTCGGCTGCTTCTTTGAACATGGCATCCCTGTCCGCGATATCATTATCAAGACTTGTGCCAGATTCTTCGCCTACATACTCTGGCAATAAGTGTGCTTCGGGGTATGCACGTTGCGAACCAATGTATTCGGTAATTTTGGCCACTTCTGGTGTATCCACAAAAGCGCATTGCAACCTTGTAACGTCATTTCCTTGGGTGTAGAGCATATCTCCGCGACCGATAAGCTGGTCGGCGCCTTGCGCATCTAAAATGGTTCTGGAGTCAATTTTTGAGGTTACCCTAAATGCTATCCTAGCAGGGAAGTTGGCCTTGATGATACCGGTAATTACGTTAACCGATGGTCTTTGTGTGGCAATAATCAAGTGAATACCTATGGCACGTGCCAATTGTGCCAATCTGGCAATTGGTGTTTCCACTTCCTTGCCCGCTGTCATAATCAAATCCGCAAACTCATCTATCACCAAAACAATGTATGGCAAAAACTTATGTCCATCGTTCGGATTCAATTTTCTGGCCTTGAATTTGACATTATATTCCTTAACGTTTCTCACCATAGCTGATTTGAGCAACTCGTAACGATTGTCCATTTCAATGCAAAGGGAATTCAAGGTATTGATTACCTTGGTGTTGTCCGTAATGATGGCTTCTTCGGAATCGGGCAGTTTTGCCAAAAAGTGACGTTCAATTTTGTTGTAAAGGGTCAATTCCACCTTTTTGGGGTCTACCAAAATAAATTTAACCTCTGCGGGATGCTTTTTATAAAGGAGTGAGGTGATGACGGCGTTCAATCCAACTGATTTACCTTGACCCGTAGCACCAGCCATAAGCATGTGGGGCATTTTGGCAAGGTCAACCACAAAAGTTTCGTTGCTAATGGTTTTTCCAAAGGCAATGGGCAATTCCATTTCCGCTTTCTGGAATTTATTGGAAGCGATTACCGAACGCATGGAAACAATGGTGGCGTTTTTGTTGGGCACCTCGATACCCACGGTGCCTTTGCCGGGAATAGGAGCAATGATTCGGATTCCCAATGCCGCTAATGAAAGAGCAATGTCGTCTTCTAGATTTTTGATTTTGGAGATTCGTATTCCCGCTTCAGGAACAATTTCATAAAGGGTTACGGTAGGACCAATGGTCGCTTTGATCTGGGCGATTCCTATTTTATAATTTTTGAGGGTGCTAACAATTCTATTTTTGTTTTCCTCAAGCTCTTCTTGGTTGATGGTGATTCCTCCAGAGGCACCATGGGCTTCCAAAAGGTCCAATGTGGGGAATTTGTAGTTGCCCAATTCCAGTTTTGGGTCGAATTCCCCAAAATCCTTGACCAATCTGGCAGCTGTTACATCGGTTTCTTCCTCAACGGTGGCTTCTTCCACCTTTAAATCAATATCGGATTCTTCCTCTTGCGGAAGATTTACATCGAGTCCCGCTTCATTGTTTAACGGAGGGATGTTTTCTTTATGGGTGTAGGTGTCTATTTTTTCAGGAACCTTATCATCTGCACTCAACTCAATGCTGCCCTCCCCATCTTCATTAATGGTTTGGGTGTTTTGGGTTGATGGCTCTTCATCAAAATCTGACTTGATTTTTTGCTTTTGACGACGGAAGAAATTGGCAAACCCCTCGGGGGTAAAATTGAACTGTCGGACCAAGATTACCATCAAAACAAAAATCAAAATCAAGAACACACCGATTTTGCCTGTGTAATCTTGAAGGAAATCGTTCATTTCGTAACCTACAAGTCCTCCAAGCAATGGAAAGTCAGCAGCAAAAAAACCAAGGGCAATAGATCCCCAAATTACACCGACCAAGCCCCAAATCCATTTGAATATTAGTCTTTTTCCATTCAATCCCAAAAAGAGATAGAGCCCGGTGATGGCCAATAAGAACG
This sequence comes from Flagellimonas sp. L-11, assembly GCF_056857735.1. Classification (NCBI taxonomy): domain Bacteria; kingdom Pseudomonadati; phylum Bacteroidota; class Flavobacteriia; order Flavobacteriales; family Flavobacteriaceae; genus Flagellimonas; species Flagellimonas sp. L-11. The sequence goes on along the minus strand of NZ_JBSXNR010000081.1, from coordinate 124,898 downwards.
GAAACACAAAAGAGGCCAAACCAAAGCCTTTGTACATAAAAAAATGGCTTACACTGGCCCCAAATTTATTGAGCAGGTTGCTTGCTTGGGCATTACGGTCCGCAAATTGGGAAAGCATGCTTTGATCCTCTTGCCATGTAAAATAAAACGACATGAAAGAGAAAAAAAGGGCAATGCTGAGAACGATCAAAAGGCTACCAAAAATAATCTTGTTCTGCTTGGAAGGCTTAAAGGATACCTTCTTTTTGGCAGTTGTAGTTTTTTTTGATTTTGATTTTGTTCTTTTTTTGGCCATCAATTGTTTTTAAGCGGGGCTAAGTTACAAATTTACGTTGCTACTCGGGGTCTTGGATTTTGCTAAAAAAATTTAGGCACATAGATGATAAGGCCAACGATGCTTGCCAAGACCGATACTATCATAACGGCTCCTGCGGAAATATCTTTTATCAAACCGATTTTGGGGTCTAAATTAGGTTGAATGTAATCACAGATTTTTTCAATGGCGGTGTTTATCCCTTCCACACCCATTACCAAACCAATGGCCAACAGTTGGAGAATCCATTCGGTGTTCGATATTTGAAAATAAAAGCCAAAAGCAGTGACCACCAATGTTATAACGAACTGAATTTTAATGCTGGGCTCTGTGCGCAACAAAAGGAACATGCCCTTTAGGGCATATCCTATACTTTTTATCCTATTCTGAAGAAAAGATTCTTTTGGCATTTAGAATGCTTCAATTTTTTTTTGACATTAACCTTCTAGCCGAAAGTTTAATGCGCTCGGTGTCAAAAATACTAAAAAAACCTTCCCGAAGTCTGTTACAGGAAGGTTCTTATTTGCTGTTTTATATAATGTATGTTACTTGTCTATTGAGCCGAGCACTCTGGACATAAAACCGTTAAGCGCTTCTTTTTTTGAAGTGCCATTTTTGATTTCGCTGGATACTTCAAGCGCTCCATAAATATTGGAGATCAACTCCCCGATCATATCCAATTCTTCGTCCTTTAAGCTCGAAACCTCACAAACGCTTTCCAGGGTGTCTGCGGTTTCTTGTAAATAGTCTTCATCGTGCTCCTCGGCAAAATCCACCAATTGTTTAATTATGGGCAATTTCATTAATCAAGTCTTTTAAAACATCATATTTATTGGTCTGCACCTGATTTTTTAAAGCTCCTTTGGAAAAAGCCGCAAAAGTGGGCAGATTGTCCACATTGGCAAGCTTTCTGGATTCCGGGAATTTTTCGGCGTCGACCATTACAAACTTTATGTCCTCGTTCAAAGAGGCTTCCTTTTTGAACTTTGGTTTCATGATCCTGCAATTGCCGCACCAAGATGCACTGTACTGCACCACTACGTTGTCATTCTCGGCAATGACCTCGTTCAAGTTGTCCTTGTCCAATTCTACAACCATAATGTTTAGTTTACGTGATTGGCTAAATAATTGGAAACACCAGCTCTGTCAGCATTCATGGCTTCTTTTCCTTCTTCCCAGTTTGCAGGACAAACTTCACCTTTTTCTTGTACGTGGGTGTAAGCATCTACTAAACGCAAGAATTCGCTCACGTTTCTACCCAATGGCATGTGGTTGATGCTCTCGTGGAATACTGTTCCTTCTTCGTCGATCAAGTACGTAGCTCTGTAGGTTACATTGTCTCCTTCTACCACAACGGAGTTGGTTTCTTCGTTGTAGTCTTCCTTTATAATGTCCAAAATACCCAAGGCAGTTGCTAAGTTTCTGTTGCTGTCCGAAACAAGAGGATAGGACACCCCTTCGATTCCGCCGTTGTCCTTTTCAGTGTTCAACCATGCAAAATGTACTTCGGCAGTATCGCAAGAAGCTCCAATAACAATGGTATTTCTCTTTTCAAATTCACTTAGGTTTTGTTGAAAGGCAAAAAGTTCTGTTGGACAAACAAAAGTGAAGTCTTTTGGGTACCAAAAAAGCAAAACTTTCTTATTTTCGGCTTTGGCCTTCTCTAAAATGTTGATTTTGAACGTATCGCCCAACTCATCGATGGCGTTTACTTCAATGTTTGGAAATTTTCTTCCTACTAAAGTCATTTATTGGATGTTTTTTAAATTTTCAAGGGCAAAAATAGGGTGGTTTGATGGTTTTTACCAGCTTAGAAATTAGTTTTTCTTATAGCAGGATAAGTCATGGCAATGCTGTAAAAAAGAGTTGGTATTATTGAGATTGTGGCAAAAATAAATGTTGATTTTCACCAAGTCCTCAACGCGATTGAAGTATTGAAAACAGTAGAATAAAAATTTTATTTAGCAGTGGTTTCAACCAATTGTTTGATCTTGATCCTGAACGCAGCAAAAAGCAATGTCATAAACGGGCTGAGCCAATTAAAAATGGCATAAAGTGCATATTCACCAACACCAACTCCCAAAACACTGCTGTGATAGGCACCACAGGTGTTCCAAGGCACCAATACGGAAGTTACCGTGCCTGAATCCTCCAAAGTCCTGCTTAAGTTTTCTGGGGCCAAGCCACGTTCTTTATAAGCTTTGGAAAACATTTTACCGGGAACCACAATGGCCAAATATTGGTCGGATGCGGTTACGTTCAGGGCCAAACAGCTTCCCACGGTACTTGCGAACAGTCCAAAAGTGGTCTTAGCCAGCTTTAGGAGCGACTCCGTAATGCGCTCCAAAGCACCGATGCCATCCATAATACCGCCAAAAACCATGGCACAGACAATCAGCCAAATGGTGCCGAGCATTCCCGACATTCCTCCCGAGGAGAACAAATCATTTAGGGCAGGGTCATCCGTGGCAATGTTAGTATCAACCGTTATGGCATTAAGGACTCCCTTGTAACCGGTTTCAAAATTTAAGGATGCGCCTCCACCGATTTTGGCAACAATGTCTGGTTGGAAAATAAGAGCGAAAACTCCACCAAGCAATGTTCCTACAAGTAGCGCCATTAATGGAGGTGCTTTTTTTACAATCAAACCAATAACGATCAATGGCACTATAAACAACCATCCATTTATATTGAAGGTTGAGCCAATATTGTTGAGAAGTGAACTTGTATCGGCAACTCCTGAGGTATCAATGGTAAGACCAAGAATGATGAAAACAATCAAGGTCACCACGATTGTTGGTACAGTGGTGTACGTCATATAGCGAATGTGCGAGAACAAATCTCCTCCCGCCATGGCAGGAGCCAAATTGGTGGTGTCGCTCAAAGGAGACATTTTATCTCCAAAATAAGCGCCGGAAAGCACAGCACCTGCTGTCATCCCCAATGATATGCCCAAGGCATCACCAATGCCAATCAATGCTATGCCTACGGTCGCGGCCGTTGTCCAACTACTTCCCGTTGCAATGGAAATAATGGCGCAAATAATAACACTGGCTGCCAAAAATATGGTGGGGTTGAGAATTTGAAGCCCGTAATAGATCATAGCGGGAATAATACCGCTGACCAGCCAGGTACCAGATAGTGCACCGACCATTAAAAGAATGAGCAATGCCCCAGTGGTAGACCGAACATTTTCAGCCACTTCAGCAATCATCCGTTTATAGGAAACCTTATTGAAAATACCGACGATTGCTGCGACCGCACCGCCCATTAAGAGTATAAATTGGTTGGAACCGCTTAGGGCATCATCCCCAAAAACATAAACGTTGTAGGCCAACATAATCACCAAAGCTAAAACGGGTATCAATGCTTCAGTAATGGTCAAATCTTTATTTTCTACAATGTGTTCATCTTCCCTAAACGTTGGTTTTTCCTCTTTATTCGGCATTTGGTCTGAGTTTGTTAGGAGGTAATATTACGATTTTGCACTATGCTGTGCAAACCCAGCACCCCTGCGAATTAAGCCAAACTGGCATCGGGAGACAAAATATCCAACTTTTCCATACAGTTGCGCATTGTAATGTATGTTTTGTGTATGTCGTTGTCCAAACCAATGGAAAAACGGATGAGTCCTTGGGAGAGACCAAGTTCTTTTTGCTCTTCTTCTGGAATTTCAGAGGAGGTTGAAGTTCCCGAAGCACTAAATAATGTCTTGTAGAAACCAAGGCTTACCGCTAAATAACCCAGCTTTTCTTTTTGCATCAATTCCATCAGGGCATTGGCACGTTCTACGGAGCCGACATCCAGGGTAAGCATTCCGCCAAATCCGTATTCTGTATTCATCTGGGATTTCATTAAACTGTACCCAGAATGACTTTCCAAACCGGGATACACCACCTTTAATCCATCCTTTTCAAATTGTTTGGCCAAATAATGGGCATTTTCGCTATGCTTTTTGATTCTTATATGAAGCGTTCGCATATTCTTCAAGATGGAAGCGGCACGCAAACTATCCAAAGTACTGCCCAAAAGCATTCCTGCCCCGTTGTTCACATCTTTTAGGCTGAGGCAAAAATCAGTTGTTCCGCAAACGGCTCCAGCAACGCAATCACTACTACCGTTGATAAACTTGGTAAGGCTGTGTACAACAATATCTGCTCCCAATTGTGCTGCGTTTATCGTCAAAGGAGAAAAGGTGTTATCGACCATCAATGCCATCTCGTTCTTTTTTGCAATTTTGGAAAGTGAGGTTATATCTGCCACTTCCAAAAGCGGGTTGCTAATGGCTTCGCAATAGATCATTTTGGTTTTTGGAGTGATGGATCTCGCTACCGTTTCCAAATCGGTAATGTCCACAAAGGAAACATCAATATTGAATTTTTTTACAAAGTTCTTCAGGAAAGCGTAAGTGCCTCCGTAAATGGTCCTGCTACAAACAATATGGTCGCCCGAATCGCACAATTGAAGAATTACAGCTGTTATGGCTCCCATTCCGCTAGCGTACACATTTGCAGATTCGGTGCCTTCCAGTTGTGCCATGGCCTCGCCCAAGTATAAGTTGGAAGGGGAGGAGTGCCTACTGTAAAGGTAGCAACCTTCAGTATTCCCCTCAAAAGTGTCGAACATAGTCTTTGCTGAGAGAAAAGTATAAGTTGATGAATCTGATATAGAGGGGTTTACGCCTCCAAATTCACCAAAATATTGAAGATTTTGTATGTGATCAGATGCTTTGTAGTCCATGATGCGTTGTTTTGGATAAAAATATGAATCTTTAGACCCAAAATCAATGGATGCCATCAAATGATGATGAATAGTCAATAAATATAGAAATATTAGGATGTTGTTCCATAAAATTGGAGTTTAGCTGTTCCAAATAGAAAAATCGTCGGAATGAAACTGGATAAAATGGATATTGAATTGGTAAGACTGCTCCAAGAGGACTGTAAAAAGACAACGAAACAATATGCAGATGTTTTGCATTTGTCCAAAACAGCTGTTTATGAGCGAATTCGTCGATTGGAGCGCAATGGAGTCATTACCCAATACGCTGCTTTGGTGGACAAACAAAAAGTAGGCAGAGACTTTATGGTACTCTGCCAAATACGTTTGGTACAGCATACCAAGGAGAATGTTCTAAAGTTTGAGCGCGAGGTATTGCAGCTCAAAGAGGTTTCCGAGTGCTTTCATGTGGGGGGTGATTACGACTATATTTTAAAGATTTATGTAAAGGACATGAAAAGTTATCGGGAATTTATGGTCACTAAATTGACTGCCATAGCCAATATTGGCAATACACAGAGTTCATTCGTGATTAATGAGGTGAAAAATACGCCATCGGTACATATTGGTGGTTAATTCATTGTGTTATTCTGTTATTGAACTTGGCACTTGTCTGAAGCACGATGCACGTAGACTTGATCCTTGGCTTTTTTCTCTTTGTTCTTGACACTTGTTTCTTTTCCCACAGAATAGTTTAGGACTGTCCCGAAAAACATTTGTATTTTTACGGTTGTTTTTAAAGAACAGATTTTTTAAGAATCATCCTTACAAATAATACAATATGAATCAATATGATGTAGCTATCATCGGCTCTGGACCTGGAGGCTATGTGGCGGCCATTCGATGTGCCCAATTGGGAATGAAAACCGCATTAATAGAAAAGTATGCTGTGCTTGGCGGTACATGCTTAAACGTAGGATGTATTCCTTCCAAAGCGCTTTTGGACTCATCGCACCATTATGAAGATGCAGTTAAGCATTTCGAGGAACACGGTATCGATATTCCAGGGGAGGTAAAAGTGAACTTGAAGCAAATGATTGCCCGTAAACAAGCTGTTGTGGATCAAACCACCAAGGGAGTCGAGTTTTTGATGAGCAAAAACAAGATTGATGTTTACCATGGCGTAGGAAGTTTTAAGGATGCCACACACATAAATATTGCAAAAAAAGACGGTGAAGAGACCATCGAGGCTAAGAATACCATTATAGCCACGGGTTCCAAACCTTCTTCCCTGCCTTTTATTGAAATTGATAAAGAAAGAGTGATTACCTCAACCGAAGCCCTAAAACTTAAGGAAGTTCCAAAACACTTGATCGTGATAGGCGGAGGGGTAATCGGTTTGGAATTGGGTCAGGTATATAAGCGCTTGGGTGCAGATGTTACCGTAGTGGAATTTATGGACCGCATTATCCCCGGCATGGATGGCGCTTTGTCCAAAGAACTCACCAAAGTGATGAAAAAGCAAAAGGTGAAATTCAACCTGTCCCACAAAGTAAAATCAGTGGAGCGCAAAGGTGATGAGGTAATTGTAAAAGCCGATGACAAAAAAGGTAAAGAGATTACCATTTCTGGTGATTACTGCTTGGTAAGTGTTGGCCGTAAACCGTATACCGATGGATTGAATGCCGAAGCTGCAGGGGTGAAATTGGATGATAAGGGCAGAGTAGAAGTAAACGAACACCTGCAGACCAATGTGTCCAACATTTATGCGATAGGAGATGTGGTAAAAGGTGCCATGTTGGCCCATAAGGCTGAAGAAGAAGGTACCATGGTCGCTGAATTATTGGCAGGCCAAAAACCTCATATAGATTATAACCTTATACCAGGTGTTGTTTATACTTGGCCAGAAGTTGCCTCTGTGGGCAAAACAGAGGAGCAATTAAAAGAAGAAGGCGTAGCATATAAAGCAGGTCAGTTTCCGATGCGTGCCTTGGGAAGGGCCCGTGCTAGCATGGATATTGATGGTTTTGTGAAGATACTTGCCGATAAGAGCACCGATGAAGTACTGGGCGTTCACATGATTGGGGCACGTTGTGCCGATTTAATTGCCGAAGGTGTTACCGCAATGGAATTCAGGGCGTCGGCCGAGGATATTTCCCGAATGAGCCATGCCCACCCAACCTTTGCCGAAGCCGTTAAGGAAGCTGCATTGGCCGCAACTGACGATAGAGCTTTACATGCTTAAGTAAATTATCTCTGGGCAAACCGGGCAAACCTCGGAGCATTTAAATCTCGATTATCGAGTAAAAAATGCTGCTTAAAAACACGTATTTTAGATAACCTCAAAGCATTCAGTCTTAGGATTGAATGCTTTTTTTAGCTTCTGACCGTACGTAAAACTCTTCTGAGGAATAACCGAACTCTGATAAAAAGCTCTCTTAGCACAGGAATGGAAATTTCTTTCAGTTCAATAAGTTGGTACTTGGCATAAGAAATGCCCAAAGCAAGCTGTGATTTGATATTCGCTTCGTATCGGTTGTACTGTAACGATAAAAATGTACAAACCATCATAAAAGCGAGAGCGCCTGCAACCACAATTTCAGGCGAAAGTGAATGTTTAAAGAAACGGTACAGCCCCAATCCAGTGAAACTTCCATAAAGTACAACAAAATGAATCACGTAGATAGAAAGCGTACTTGCACCAATTTTCAGAACTGTTTTGTTCGTCATAAATCGGCGAAGGATCATGAATATGGCAAAAACAACGAGCACATTGCCCAAACGGATAAATAAATAGTTGTTGGATAGTATTAAGTTGAACAATTCCAACCCGGTCCAGTCATAAAGTCCTTTAAAAACATTGGAAGATTGATATATTAAAAAATAACCAATCGCCAACGCTATGGAAATTGCCGAAGAGTATAAATATTTATAGTTTTTATATCGCGTAAAAAGCACCGAGATAAAGGCACCCAAAGTAGTATATCCAAACCAAGGAGCAATGGTAAACACCGAACCATTGGCCTTGGTAAAATAATTGGCGATAAAATCGGGCAAAAAAGCAAAAGTCCAATCCTTGTAAACCCGTTCGAACAGAAAAAGTGACAAAGTAATGCTGATCAGAACAATAGGGAACACATATTTTTTTCTATTGGCGGTAAGCAAATATGTACCAATAAGACCTAGAATGGAAAGCCCGATACAATGGAGCACATCTACCAAATAAAACGAATTGTAAATTTCACCTTTAAGGAGCCCTCCAAGATTCAAACGTAGTAAATAACCAATGGCCAATAGCTGTAAGCCACGACGAATACCTTTGGACACCCTCGGGTTTTCCATTCCGTTTTGTGGAACCCGAATCAATAAATAAGTAAATATAAAGCCAGAAACGGTAAAGAAAACAGGAGCGGTAATTCCTCTAAAATATAGCCAAACATTGTAAACAGAATTGCTTGAGTCCCTAAAAACAGGATCCAACAAACCATCGATGAAGTGTCCTTGCAACATCATCAAAATGGCCCATGCGCGCATGGCGTCTATAAAAAATAACCTGTTATTCTTGGCTGTCATTTGGTTCACATTCAACCTATATACTTGTTTAGCAGGTAGTTTGGACGTTTCTCGTGCCAAAAATATGCAAAATAGTCGCATGTCTGCTTCAATCGGGGTATTTTAGCGAAACAATTAATGATTTTATACTATGGCTGCAATTTTGGCATTTGCCGGGAGCAATTCTTCCACTTCTATCAACTTTAAATTAGTAAAACTCACGACTGCATTAGTGCAAAACCATGATATCCAGACGCTAGACATGGCAGAACACCCTTTTCCCGTGTTCAGTGAAGACCTTGAAAAAGAAGAGGGGTATTCCGCTTCGTTGAAGGAATTGAAAGAACAAATAAATAGTGCTAGCGGTCTAATTTTGTCCGTTAACGAACACAACGGAAATCCTTCGGCCTATTTTAAAAATGTATTGGATTGGCTTTCCCGCATGGACCGCAAGTTTTTGGAGGGCACAAAAGTGCTGTTAATGTCCACTTCTGGAGGAAAGAGAGGGGGAAAAGGTTCCTTGACGGTGGTTGAAAATATGCTGCCGAGGTTTGGTGCGGAAATTGTAGCTATCTTTTCCTTGCCATCTTTTTATGATAAGTTTAGTGAAGAGGGCATTTTGGACGAAACCTTAAAAAATGAACACCAAAATGCATTGAACACCTTTTTGGATGCACTAAAACAATAGGTATTGCGAACACACCGTTCCTTTAAGATAAACTCCCTTTTACAAAGTAAAAAGGCGCTGCTCCAATGGTCTAGGGCTTACCAGAGCGTGATTTGGTTGGATAGCAACTCGCACCGGGATGCATATTCCAGTTTCGAAGCCTGCCTAGCCGTTGGCGCATCCCAAATATTGATGGGCGTTGATGAGCTTCAAACTTTTGTGGACTGGCAAAAGGATTGGGTTTTTGGGTATTTTTCCTATGATTTTAAAAATGAATTGGAAGATTTGATTTCCGAGAATTTAGATGTTCTTGGATTTCCTATGCTGCAATTTAATCAACCTAACAAAATTATAATGGTTGATGATGGACAGCTTCATTTTAAGTATTTGAACGCTTTTGCCCACGAAATTGAAGCCGATTATGCTGAGATTATCAATTTTCATCAAATGGATTCCCCAAAGAAACAGCCGAGCGACCCCATTAAAATTAAAATGCGGATTCACAAGGACGCCTATTTTGAAAAAGCCAACCGTTTTTTGGAGCATATCCACCGTGGCGACATTTATGAAGCTAATTTTTGTCAGGAATTTTATGCAGAAGATATTTCCATTGACCCTTGGCATACCCATCACAAATTAAACAGCATTTCCGAACCGCCGTTTTCCGTATTTGCGAGATTAAGGGATATGTATTTGATGTCTGCTTCGCCCGAAAGGTACATCAAAAAAATGGGACAAAAAGTGATTTCACAACCCATAAAAGGAACTGCACCGCGTGGAAATGGTGAAGAGGATGATCAAAGAATCAAAAAAGAATTGTTCCAAGATGAAAAAGAGCGCTCAGAGAACATCATGATCACGGATTTAGTCCGCAACGATTTGTCCAAGAGCGCTTTAAAAGGTTCTGTGCAAGTCGAAGAGCTCTGTAAACTATACACTTTTAAGCAAGTACATCAGTTGATCTCCACCGTAGTTTCAACGGTTCCAAAGGATAAGAATTCCATAGAACTGATCAAGGAAACATTCCCCATGGGCAGTATGACGGGTGCCCCGAAGATTTCAGCAATGAACATTATTGAAGATTTGGAGGAAACCAAACGAGGTTTGTACAGCGGAGCCGTAGGTTATTTTGACCCCAACGGTGATTTTGATTTTAACGTAGTGATTCGGAGTATTTTGTACAACGCCACTAAAAAATATGTATCTTTTTCTGTTGGAAGTGCCATTACCGCAAAATCCGACCCAGAAAAGGAGTACGAAGAATGTTTGCTTAAAGCTAAAGCTATGCGGACCGTTTTGGAGGAAAGCGAATAAAGCTGGATGTTAGTTGATAAGTGTCAAGTTCCTTGCCTACGGCAGGCAGGCAAGTTCAAGTTCCAATAACTGAAGCTCTAAAAGTATCGGGCTTTGACACGAATGGCACATATCATCACGAATATCACTTATTTCGAGTTGTCATCCTGAGCATTTGAAGGAGCAGTCGATAATCTTTTTTGGGCAAAAAGGTAAAGGGTTGGACGCGAATTTCACTAATATCTCGAATCAAGTGCAAGTTCAAGAACCAAGATATAAGAACTGGATCATCCAGAAACCAGCAACCAGCAACCGGGATTGGACTTCTGACACCGAGCATCCAACACCGAACATCTAACAACAAAAGAATCCAACAACTGAATAGCAAGGTCGATGGCCGGAAGACTAAGGTTTATTTGTAAATTCGCGCTATGTTCCCAAAGTTCAAAGCGTACATTAACAAGGAGATGCCTTTCCTAAAAGAAAAGAAGCTATTGTTGGCCTGCAGTGGAGGTTTGGACAGTATCGTATTGACACATTTGTGCAAAGCGGCCAACTTGAACATCGCTTTGGCACATTGCAATTTTAAGCTACGTGGTGATGAAAGTGATGGGGACGAAACGTTTGTACGTCAACTAGCATCCGATTTTGGTATTGAAGTCTTTGTGATGTTATTTGAGGCCGAGAAATATGCCGAAACCCAGCGTTTGTCCGTTCAGATGGCAGCAAGGGAGTTGCGTTACCAATGGTTTTCGGGTTTGATAAAAACCAAAGGTTATGATTATATTTTAACGGCCCACCATGCGGATGATAGTTTGGAGACCTTTTTGATCAATCTATCGCGCGGTACGGGAATAGAAGGCCTTTCCGGTATTCCTGAAGTGAACGAACATGTGGTTCGGCCGTTGCTACCCTTTTCCCGAAGCGAGATTTTGGCCTATGCCGAATCAAAAGGTGTTGATTGGCGAGAAGATAGCAGCAATGTCAGCACCAAATACCTTCGGAACAAGATTCGTCATCAAATTGTGCCCGTTTTAAAGGAATTGCATCCCACTTTTTTGCAAAATTTTCTGACTACCCAAAATCATTTGCAACAATCAAACGATTTGGTCCTTAATCATTTAAATGAATTAAAGTCCAAGTTGTTTGAGCAGCGAGACGGTGATATTAAAATTAGCATTGCAGCACTGGAACAACTACAACCGTTGGATGCTTACTTGTATGGACTGTTCAAAGATTATGGGTTTACAGAATGGAACGATGTAAAAGACCTTTTGTCCTCCATGAGTGGCAAACAAGTAGTTTCCAAAACACACCGATTGCTCAAGGACAGGGATTTTCTGATTCTCTCTGAAATAAAGAACAAGGTAAGCGGAACATACCTTGTTCATATAGATGGAACTCTATCCGAGTTGCCCATAAAACTAAAGCTGGAAAATGTTGAGACCTTAGAAAAACAGGGGCGAAATGTTGTATTTTTGGATAAGGAAAAGTTAAACTTTCCGTTAGTGTTAAGAAATTGGGAAAAAGGCGACTATTTTTATCCCTTCGGGATGCAGGGCAAGAAAAAACTGTCCAAGTTTTTTAAGGATGAAAAACTGGATGTGATTTCAAAAGATAAGCAATGGTTGCTCTGCTCGGACAATAAAATTGTTTGGGTAGTGGGCAAAAGAGCGGACGAACGATTCAAGGTTGATGATTCAACTCGAGAAATTATAAAGATTACACAACTTACATGAGATTATTAGTACTCTGTTTAGGATTATTCTTCATCAATTTAACCACATTCGCTCAAACGGATGAGAATCCTGCGGTTTGGAGCCATGAGGTACATAAATTGTCCGACACTGAATACGAGCTGGTGTTCAAGGGCAAAATCATGGACGGGTGGCACGTATATTCGCAATACACGGCCGAAGGAGGTTCCTTGCCCAGCGAATTTTCTTTTGAAAAAGCAGGCGAGGACTACGAACTTATTGGTAAAACCGAAGAAAGTGAGACCATAAAGGAGTACAGCGATATTTTTGAGGTAGAAGAGACCTTTTTCAAAAAAGAGGCCATCTTCACCCAAAAGATAAAGTTGCTTGATCCAGAGGTAAATCAAATTTCGGTAAACCTGTTTTATCAGATTTGTAAGGAAGTCTGTCTACCTGTAGATCATCTTTTTCAAATTTCGTTGGATGGGAGTGGCTTTGTGGCCGAAGAAGCGTCCTTGGACGAACGGAGTTTGGCTTTGGGCGAGTCTCTTAAATTGGATTTAAAGAACAAAAACCTCTTGAATCAAAATGGGGTATCCGATTCCGAAGGAAAGTCCAACTTATGGGTAATTTTTGGATTGGGATTCATCGGTGGGCTTATTGCCTTGTTGACGCCCTGTGTGTTCCCCATGATTCCGTTAACGGTTTCCTTTTTCACCAAACAAACCCAGAACAAATCCAAGGGAATAGGCAATGCCTTATTGTACGGATTCTTTATCGTTTTAATTTATTTTTTGTTGAGCTTGCCGTTCCACTTGTTCAATTCGGTGGACTCACAAATTTTGAATACCATAGCCACCAATATTTGGCTCAACGTATTCTTCTTTGTCATTTTTGTGTTCTTTGCCTTTTCATTTTTTGGTTATTACGAACTCACCTTGCCCAGCTCATGGGCTAATAAAATGGATTCTGCATCATCCAAATTAGGAGGGGGACTGGGCGTCTTTTTTATGGCATTGACCTTGGCTATCGTATCTTTTTCGTGTACAGGACCCATTTTGGGCGGACTTTTGGGCAGTACAACTCTTGCCGAAGGCAATGTGGCCACTAACTTAACATCGGGAATGGTTGGTTTTGGTTTGGCTTTGGCCTTGCCATTTGCTTTGTTCGCTATGTTTCCAGCTTGGTTGAATTCCTTGCCAAAATCCGGTGGTTGGATGACCACCGTTAAAGTAGTGCTCGGCTTTTTGGAGCTGGCCTTGGCCTTTAAATTCCTATCAAATGCCGATTTAGTTGGGAACTGGGGCATTTTTAAACGGGAAATATTTGTGGGGATATGGGTAGTGCTCTTTGTTTTAATGACATTATACCTCTTCGGAATATTCAGATTTCCGCACGATGGCCCCAAGAAAAATTTGTCACCAGCCAGAAAAATAGTAGGCTTGTTAAGCCTTGCTTTTAGCGTTTACTTGATTCTTGGTCTTTTCAATATCACCCAATTAAAATTGCTGAGTGGTTTTCCTCCGCCAAGTTTTTACAGCGTTGTGGAAACAGAAAGCGATTGTCCGTTAGGATTGGATTGCTTTAAGGATTTTGAGGAAGGCCTGACTCATGCGCAAGAGGTGAACAAACCCATTTTGCTCGATTTTACGGGGTGGGCCTGTGTAAATTGTAGAAAAATGGAAGAAAACGTCTGGAGCGACCCCGATATTTACCCCATCATCCAAGAGGATTACGTGTTGATTTCCCTTTATGTAGATGATAGAAAGGAACTTCCAGAGGAGCACCAATTCGATTTTAAATATGATTCTGGAAGGGTAAAAGCCATTGAAACCATTGGTCAAAAATGGGGAACATTCCAGACAATCAATTTCAATGCTGCATCGCAGCCATATTATGTGCTACTTTCCCCAAACTTGGAAATTTTAAACGAAGCGGTACAGTATGTAGATGCTGAAACTTATGAGAAATGGTTGAAATCCGGCTTGGAAAAACACCATCTTTCTATGAATAAATAATTGATATTTGTCAATATTTTTTTTCAACCATCTAAAAAAATAATTATACCTTAGGATGGATTAATAGACTTAACCCATCTTCGTGAAAAACTACAAAAAGATTCTTCTTGTTCTTGCAGGATTGCTTCTATTTGTAATTATTGGCATTACTATATTTATTAACAGTCTTAAACCAGATTATGGTGGAGAAAAAGCCTTGTCGGGCCTCTCCAATGAGGTAACAACTTATTTTGACCCCTACGGGATTCCCCATATTTATGCAGATAATGAAACAGATGCCATAAGAGCATTGGGCTATGTACATGCCCAAGATAGATTATGGCAAATGGAATTGTTGCGAAGGGTGGCCAAAGGACAACTTTCCGAAGTTTTTGGTGCGGACATGATCAAAACCGACAAGTTTTTCCTGTCTTTGGGTATCGCTGACCATACCAAAGAAACAATAGCGGCATTGGACATGCAGAGTGAGGCCATAGTACTATCCCGAGCTTATTTGGATGGCATTAATGAGTTTATAAAAAACGGGCCAACACCTATTGAGTTTTATTTGACAGGGATTGAAAAGGAGCCATTCACCATTGAAGATGTTTACAATGCCGTTGGATACATGGCCTTTAGTTTTGCCATGGCGCACAAAACAGATCCATTGTTGACAAGTATACGCAATAAACTAGGTGAGGAGTATATTGATGACCTGGCCATACATTCGGATACTTCCACGGTTTGGATTAAAAACTTTAAAGGAGTCGAAACAGATACTATGGGAACAAATATTACCGCGAGTGTATCGGCAGCTTTGGATAAACTTCCCATTCCGCAGTTTGAAGGGAGCAATAGCTGGGTGGTAGCCCCACAAAAGACCAAAAATGGTAAAGTGATTTTGGCCAACGACCCACATATAGGTTTTGCCCAACCCTCTGTATGGTACGAGGCCCATGTAAGTACCCCAGCCTATGAAAAATATGGGTATCATTTAGCTGGAGTTCCTTTCCCTTTGTTAGGCCATGATAGAAAGCTGGCCTACGGCCTCACCATGTTCGAGAATGACGATATTGATTTTTATTACGAAGAAACCCATCCATCCGACAGTACTAAATACAAAACCTTAGAGGGCTGGAAGGATTATGAATTTATCCATAAAACCATCAAAGTAAAGGACGGGGATGATGTGGTTTTCAGTTATAAGAAAACGCATCACGGCCCTGTTCTAAATAACATTGCCGACCAAATTTCCGGAGAACGGCCCGTGGCCATGTCTTGGATATACACCAAACCCAAAAATAGGGTGATGCACGCTCTTTACAGTATGAGCCATGCCACCGATATGGAGGAATTTAAAAGCGCCTTGCCCAACATCCATGCACCTGGGCTTAATGTAATGTATGGTGATGCCGAGGGCAATGTGTCCTGGTGGGCTACAGCAAAACTTTACGAAATGCCCGATGGCCTATCCACCAAGTTTATTTTGGACGGAACCACGGGGAAAGAGGAGCCACTACGTTATTTGGATTTTTCCGAAAACCCCATGGCCGAAAACCCACCTTGGAATTATGTGTATTCTGCCAACAATCAACCAGACTCTATTGTGGGAATGTTGTATCCTGGCTATTATTTGCCCGAGAACCGTGCCAAGCGAATAGTTCAACTACTCGACGCAAAAGACGATTGGGACAAGGAGTCAATTTCAAAAATGATGCTGGATGTTACTTCGCCAGTAAACACGGAATTGGTTACAGAATTGATAAAACTGTTGGATGTAACCCATTTAAACACCGAACAGTTGGTAATGGTAGATTCTTTAAAGAATTGGAACGGAAAATACGCTTTAACGAGCACTAGTCCAACACTTTATCATAGAGCACTTTATTATATGGTAAAGAATACTATGGAGGATGAGCTTGGACCAGAAATGTTCAAACAGTTTTTAAAAACTCATTTGTTCAAAAGACAGATTGCTTGGGGAGCCAAAATGGAAAATGGGAAATGGTGGGATAACATAAACACTAAGGAGATTACTGAAACAAGACAGGACATAATCATTAAATCCTTTGCCGATGCTTGGAGTTCCCTAGTTAAGGACTTTGGCCCCGACCCTAGCCAGTGGACTTGGGATAAAGTACACACTCTGGAGCACCAACACCCGTTTGGACAAGTAGCTTCGCTCCGTAAATATTTTAATGTGGGCCCGTTTCCGGTTACAGGAACTCGTGAGGTTATCAATAACCTATCGTTCCCTTATGATAGTACAGGGTTGTACAAGGTAAGTTCTGGTCCGTCCACAAGACGTGTCATTGATTTTTCAGATGTGGAGAACAGTATCAGTATATTGCCAACGGGGCAATCTGGAAACCCTTTTAGCAAACACTACGATGATCAAGCCGAAATGTATGTCAATGGAAAGTTCCGTAAAATGATGATGAACAAGCAGGAAATCCAAGAAACCGCTGCATCCATTTTAATCTTCCGTTAATTCAAAAGGGGCTTTCGTCAATTCAAATTAGGGTATTCGTCAAAAGGGAGTTCTTTTTGAAGTGGGATTGGCTATTTTTCAGTCTTTTTTTCAACTAGAGAAATTCCATCATGCTCATAAAAGTTTACGGTAGTGCCGTATTTGGAATAGGGGCAACCACCATTGTCGTAGAGGTCAACATAGATAAAGGCATCGGGTGCCACTTGGCAGGGTTGCCCGATAATGCCATAAAAGGAAGTAACTACAGGATTGCGACTGCTCTTCAAAACAATGGATACAGAATTCCCGGCAAAAAAATAACCATCAACATGGCTCCGGCCAATCTAAGAAAAGTAGGGTCGGCTTACGATCTTACTTTGGCCATTGAAATTTTGGCGGCATCTTGCCAAATTCGTTCAGAAGACATTAATACATACTTGATCATGTGAGAGCTTTCTTTGAATGGAAGTCTACAACCCATAAAAGGTGCTTTGCCCATTGCCTTAAAAGCCAAGAAGGAGGGGTTTGAAACATTTATTTTACCCAAAGAAAATGTGAAAGAAGCTGCCGTTGTAGAAGGACTAAAAGTATATGGCGTTGAAAAGATTAAAGAGGTCTTTGATTTTTTTGATGCCGATATTCCTTTGGAACAGACCCATGTGGATACCCGAAGGGAATTTTACGAGCACTTGCATCTTCCAGAGTTTGATTGTGCCGATGTAAAGGGACAAGAAAGTATAAAACGATGTATGGAAATAGCTGCGGCAGGTGGGTACAACATTATTTTGATAGGTCCGCCTGGGGCAGGAAAAACCATGTTGGCCAAAAGATTACCCTCCATTTTGCCTCCGATGACGCTTCACGAAGCTTTGGAAACCACCAAAATACAAAGCGTTGTGGGAAAAGTTAAAAATAAGGGGTTGATGAGTCAGCGTCCCTTTAGAAATCCACACCATACAATTAGTTCCGCAGCCTGATGAAATTTCTTTGTCCCATAATGGTGTACTTTTCTTGGATGTGCTACCGGAATTTGAGCGCCGTATACTGGAAGTGATGCGTCAGCCCATGGAAGAAAGGGAAGTAACCATTGCCCGTGCACAGTTTACGGTAACCTATCCCAGTAGTTTTATGTTGGTTGCAAGTTTGAATCCGAGTCCCGGAGGGTATTTTAGCGACCCTGATACATCCGTCACATCCTCTCCCGCAGAAATGCAACGCTATTTTGGGAAAATATCGGGTCCGGTGTTGGATAGAATAGACATTCATATTGAAGTAACCCCTGTTCCTTTTGACAAATTGTCCGAAGAACGAAAAGGGTAGAGTAGTATTGTTATAAGAAAAAGTGTGGAAGCCGCACACGAAATACAAACCCAAAGATTTCAAGAGGTTGGATGTATCCACTACAACGCCCAAATGGGCACAAAACATATTAGAAAGTTTTGTAAGTTGAATGAGTTTTCCAAAAACCTTTTAAAAGATGACATGCAGCATTTAAACCTTTCTGCTAGGGCTTACGACCGCATTTTGAAGGTATCCCGGACCATAGCCGATTTGGCACAGTCCGAAGATGTAGTGGAAAACCATATTTCTGAAGCTATTCAATACCGAAGTTTGGATAGGGAAGGTTGGTTGGGTTGATTGGAACAAACCACATCAAAAGAAAAGCGTATTGGATAAAATATAGTTTAAAGAGCTGTTCTTCAACAAATTCGCAATAGCACAACCTTAATTGGAAAGATACTCAAGGAAATAGTTAAATGTTGGTTAAACGTCTGTTTTTAAATGTCTTATGTCTTATTTTTGCGCGATTTTAGAGAATTCAGAGAATATGCAATGTGTGGAATTGAACCCAGTAGGGAACTTTGACCCTTGGGAGCAAGAAAGGATTGATGAATTACTGCATCAAGAAATTAAAGAATCGTTGAGCAATAAGTTGGTTTTTGAAGACGAGAGCATAAAACTATGGGATTTGCACTTGGCTCCTGGTGATCGACTTTCTTTTAGAAGACACAATACCAATTATGGTTGGGTCTGTACCACCGGAGGTTTGGTGATTACCCGTTATGGCAACGGAAAAATAGATATGATCAAATTAAACCCCGGCGATACCGATTTCTTTGAAAATAGGGGCAAAGACTACATCAACGACTTGGAGAATATTGGAGAGCATACCATAGTCATCAATATTTTGGAATATAAGCAAACCAAAAGGGCGGACAGTATGCAGTTCTGCAATTAAATCGCTTTCATATTAGCCTTTAGGCCTGCAATAATGCCCAAAATGTTTTCTACTGTTTCATCCAAGTAGTATTTAATGGCCAAATGCGGTATTCTTATGGTGGTAAACCCATTCTTAAAAGAATGCATGGCATCTTCCAAATCGCTTATTGCCTGTTCGTGGGTTATCATATTGTAATTCTTGTCAATCTCAATGTTGAGTTTAACACGGGAAATCGCAATATCAACAGATCTTTTACCGTCCCACCACTCCAGCATAGGGTGAACTCCGGCGTCTTTTAAGGCGTAAAACAAATGTATGGCGTCAATTGGAGTGTCGTTGTCGAGAATTACTTTTTTGATCAGTTTCGTATGTCGTTCGCAAAGCGCTACACCTAAAGATTCATTAGAAGCTTTAAACTGTTGGGGGTTAATGTCTTTGCCGCAATCCTTACATGTCATAAGTTTTTGTCAAGTTTAAGTCTAAGTATGATTTGGTGATATTATAACTTTGAGATTTTTGAAATAGTATAAAAAATCGATGTACGACAACCTACTTTTAGACGAAATACACTTTTTTGGATGAAATGCATGTTTTGTCCAGATATCCTGTTAATTTAATCGCTCCTAAACCAAAGAACCAATGTTTAAAAAAATAGGGCCGGGTGTGTTGGTTGCAGCTGCTTTTGTGGGCCCGGGAACCATCACCATGTGCACCTTGGCCGGAGCACGCTTTGGCTACGCTTTAATTTGGGCATTATTGGTGTCTATTATCGCAACCATTGTATTGCAGGGCATGGCAGGTAGAATCGGTCTGGTGACCCAAAGCGGTCTCGTGGATGTAGTTGGGACCGAACTTAAAACACCATGGATCCGAAACTTTGTAATCGCGATAGTTTTGGGAGCTATTTTGGTAGGTAATGCCGCTTACGAAGCTGGTAATATTGGCGGCGCCACTCTTGGACTTGAACAGCTTTTATCACAACAACAAATAAAACCTTTTTTGCCAGCGATCATTGGTAGTGTTATATTTCTGCTGCTCTGGTTAAGCAGCTATAAGATTTTGGAAAAGATATTTGTTGGGTTGGTCGGCATTATGGGATTGAGTTTTGTGATTTCTGCCATCATCACCCAGCCATCAATTTCAGAAATCCTCAAAGGAATGTTTGTGCCACAATTGCCCGAAGGAGGTTTGCTAACGGTTATTGCTTTGGTGGGTACTACAGTGGTTCCTTATAATCTCTTTTTGCACGCATCGTTGGTAAAGGAAAAATGGCATTCCAAAAACGATTTAAAGGCCGTGAATTGGGACACCATCATCTCTATTGGTTTGGGCGGAATGGTCTCCATAGCCATACTTATTACAGCTTCTGCGGCGCCTATTTCGGATATCAACCATGCGTTGGACATGGCCAAGTCTTTGGAACCCCTATTCGGAAAAATGGCGGTTTACTTTATGGCAACAGGGTTATTGGCAGCAGGGATTACCTCTGCCATTACAGCGCCTTTGGCTGCAGCCTATGTGGCAAGTAGTTGTTTTGGTTGGCAAGGTGGCATGCAGAACAGAAAATTCAAAATGGTGTGGGGTATTGTACTTTTATGCGGTGTGGTTTTCCTTTCCTTTGATATAAAACCAATCGAAGTGATTCAATTTGCCCAGGTCGCCAACGGAATATTGCTTCCCGTGATGGCCTTGTTGCTGTTATGGGTGGTGAACAAAAAATCCGTGATGGGAGAAAACAAGAATTCCCTGATGCAAAATGTACTGGGAATTACCATTGTGGTATTCGCTATATTTCTTGGAGCAAAAAGTATATTTAAAGTCATGGGGCCTTTTTAATTCAGTAAGCAGAAAAAAACTAAAGTTCAAGTACAAAAATATTCGTGGTGGTTAGTGAAATTTGTGTCTACAGGCGGGCGGGCGTTCAACGTTACACTTCGGACACCGGTGGTGAGCACCAAATTCTAAAACAGAAAACCTGCTTCGGACATCAGATTTCAGACTTTTAACGCAATAACAAAATAACCCAATAACCCAATAACCCAATGAAAACATGGCAAATAGACATTAATTGTGATGTAGGCGAAGGTGTTGGTAACGAAGCCGATATTTTTCCTTACATAAGTTCTTGCAACATTGCTTGTGGAGGTCACGCAGGGAATCAAGAAACCATATTGAATGTTGTCTCCCTTGCCAAGAACCATAATCTAAAAGTCGGTTCGCATCCATCATACCCGGACAAAGCCAATTTTGGAAGGGAAGTGATGGACAT
Source organism: Flagellimonas sp. L-11 (assembly GCF_056857735.1). Classification (NCBI taxonomy): domain Bacteria; kingdom Pseudomonadati; phylum Bacteroidota; class Flavobacteriia; order Flavobacteriales; family Flavobacteriaceae; genus Flagellimonas; species Flagellimonas sp. L-11. The sequence goes on along the minus strand of NZ_JBSXNR010000081.1, from coordinate 103,700 downwards.
TTCAAACCAAGACCTAATACAAAGTATTAGAAAACAATTGGCAGCTTTTGATGAGGTGTTGGAACAAAAACAAATCAAATTGCATCACATTAAAGCGCATGGGGCTTTGTACAATCAAACCGCTAAGGATGAAAATTTGGCAAAGGTGTATTTGGAGGCCGTTATTGATTATAAGGATAAGGCCATTCTTTACGTTCCCTTTGGTTCAGTAATGGCAAAAATGGCAATGGAAAAAGGTTTTAAGGTTTGGTTTGAAGCGTTTGCGGACAGAAACTACAATTCCGATTTGTCGCTCGTCCCCAGAAAACAAGGAAATGCATTAATTGAAGAGCCCGAAGCGGTGTTGCAACATATTTTACCCATTATTAAAAAAGGTAGAGTTTTATCGGTTGATGGTGCATCCAAGGAAATCCAAGCCAATACCCTTTGTATTCATGGCGATACGGTTTCTGCCTTAAAAATATTAATGTATCTTTCAAAAGAATTAGCCATGAATCAGGTGCAGATACAAAAATGAAAAGTTACCCCATTAGCATCAAGCCCTTCGGAGAACGAGCTGTTTTAGTGGAATGGCCCGGAGAGGTAAGTGAATCCATTTTGGCAGATATCCTCGATTTTATGGACGCCTTTAAAGCGCTGAAAATTTCTGGCTGGGAAATGTCCGTTGCCTATAATTCGTTGACCATGGTCTACAACCAAGACCATATAGATTTTGAGGAGACCAAAAACTTGATTCTTGACTGCCAAGAAAAGCAAGCCAAATCAAAAACAGAAAGAGTACAGCATTTATGGACCCTTCCTGTATGCTACGACCATGAGTTTGGAGTGGATATGGAAGAAACGGCCAAAACCCTTAATCTTTCAATAGAAGAACTTATAAAGCAACATACCTCGCACCAATATGTGGTGTATGGAATCGGTTTTTTGCCAGGCTTTATGTACTTGGGCGGACTTCCAACATCTTTGGAGATTCCCCGTAGAGCAGAACCTAGATTAAAGGTTCAAAAGGGTTCGGTGGGATTGGCCAGCAAGCAAACGGGTATTTATCCGCAAGATTCACCAGGGGGCTGGAACATTATAGGGAATTGTCCCGTTAACTTATTCGACCCAGGTAAAAAGGAACCTTGTTTTGTAAAAGTAGGGGACAAGATACAGTTCGAGAGCATATCCAAAGCAGAGTACAAGCTTCATAAAATTGAGGGCGAAGTAGGCATTTACGAACCCGAAAAAGTTGTTTTGAATGCTTAAAGTATTAAAACCGGGCCTTTATTTAACCATCCAAGACCTTGGTAGGTATGGGTACAGGGATATTGGTGTTCCAATTTCAGGAGCAATGGATGTGGAATCAGTTAAAAAGGCCAATCTTTTATTGGAGAATGATGAGAACGATGCCGTTTTGGAAATTACCATGACGGGTCCCACACTACAGTTTGATACCGATACGTATATTAGTTTGTCCGGAGCACATATTGTGGCCACCCTGAACAACGAACCTGTTGATAATTACACGGTGATCAAGGTGGTTAAGGGTGATATTTTATCGTATGGTAGGCTAGAGAAAGGATTCAGGGGGTATTTGGCGGTTAAAGGCGGTTTTCAGTCGAAAAAACTACTCAATAGCCGTTCACAATTTTACCCTGTCACTCAATCTGCCAGACTTAAAGATGGCGATGAGATACCATACAGGGAGACCTTGCACTACGAGCCCAAAATATCGGAAGTAAAGATTGAGGAGCATTTTGAAATAAATAAACTAAAGGTCTATAAAGGTCCAGAGTTTTCCTTGTTGTCAGATGCCCAACTCACCGAGATTTTTGCCACACCATTCACCATATCCAAAGAAAATAACCGAATGGCCTACCAGCTTTCGGAATTAATTATGGGACATTCACATTCCATGTTGACCTCGGGAACTTTACCGGGCACTATTCAACTTACCCCAGCAGGCCGCATGATCATTTTAATGAAGGATGGTCAAACCACAGGTGGCTACCCCAGAATACTTCAACTTTCGGAAGAGTCTATCTCCATTTTGGCGCAGAAAAAGTATGGGGATGAGCTGAATTTTAAACTTGTTTAGAAACAAGTTTCATTTTATTTATAAACCAAACCTTATTTTTTCGTACCATTGAAGTATGAAAAGAAATAAACAAGTCATTGTAGAGGTCATTATTATCCCAGAAAAGGGGTAATACAGACTTGCAATTGACTTAAAAGGCCTGTATCCCATACGATACAGGCCTTTTTTATTGCAATAAAATTAATTGAATGTTGGAATTTTAATCAATCTAAAAAACTGAAAAACAGCTATTTATGTTTATTATGTTTCCAGTGGATTTAAACAGCAGGTAACTGTTAAAAATCTTGGGCTTTTTAAACATTTATCTTTGAATTGCGGTATAAATTCAGAAGAATACTGTATTTGAATGAAATTTGACAATGGAATTGAACAAGTTTAGTAAAAAAGTAACACAAGACCCAACACTGCCAGCGGCTCAAGCTATGCTGCACGCGATTGGATTAACAGATGAAGATCTTCAAAAACCTTTAATAGGGATTGCAAGTACAGGCTACGAGGGGAACCCTTGCAATATGCACTTGAATGATCTAGCCCTCGATGTGAAAAAAGGAGTAGAGTCCTCCAATTTGGTCGGACTTATCTTTAACACCATTGGGGTGAGCGATGGAATATCCAATGGAACTCCAGGAATGCGATACTCCTTGCCATCTAGGGACATCATTGCAGATTCCATTGAAACCGTAATCCATGCCATGAGCTACGACGGATTGGTCACCGTGGTAGGGTGCGATAAAAACATGCCCGGTGCCCTTATGGCGCAATTGCGACTCAACCGCCCATCTATTTTGGTGTATGGCGGAACCATTGCTCCGGGGTGTCACAACAATAAAAAATTGGATATCATCTCAGCTTTCGAGGCTTACGGACAAAAAGTGGCGGGAGCCATAGATGAAACGGAATACAAGGAAGTCATCCATAAAGCATGCCCAGGAGCTGGAGCTTGTGGAGGGATGTACACCGCCAATACTATGGCTTCTGCCATTGAGGCCATGGGAATGTCCATGCCGTTCAACTCGTCCATTCCGGCGGTAAACGATAAAAAGCAGGCGGACTGTGAAGCATCAGGTGCCGCTTTGTTGCATTTGTTGAAGGAAGACATCAAACCAAGGGACATTGTTACTAAAAAATCATTGGAAAACGCATTTAGGTTGGTCACCGTGCTTGGTGGCTCTACCAATGCCGTGCTTCACTTTATGGCCATTGCACACGCTGCTGAGGTCGATTTCACCTTGGAAGACATTACAAGAATTAGTGAATCCACTCCCTTATTGGCCGATTTAAAGCCAAGTGGAAAATACTTGATGGAAGACCTCCATAAAGTAGGTGGTGTTCCAGCGGTATTGAAATATATGCTGAAGGAAGGCATGCTTCATGGTGATTGTATGACCGTTACCGGAAAAACATTGGCGGAAAACCTATTGGATGCCCCTGATTTGGCCGAAGGACAGGATATCATCAGAAAGAAGGAGCAACCTATTAAAGATACCGGTCATATTCGTATTTTATATGGAAACCTCGCTTCCGAGGGTGCCGTGGCTAAAATCACAGGCAAAGAAGGGTTGGAGTTTACCGGAACAGCTCGTGTTTTTGATAGCGAAACTGCGGTGAATCATGGAATCCATAACGGACAAGTGCAAAAAGGCGATGTAGTGGTCATCCGTTACGAAGGTCCAAAAGGAGCTCCGGGAATGCCCGAAATGTTAAAACCTACATCTGCTATTATGGGTGCCGGACTTGGAAAGGATGTTGCACTGATAACCGACGGAAGATTTTCTGGTGGTTCCCACGGGTTCGTGGTCGGTCACGTTTCCCCGGAAGCCCAAGTAGGTGGCGGGATTGCCTTGGTAAAAGATGGGGATGAAATCACCATTGATGCCGTAAACAACACCATCAACATCAATATATCGGACGAAGAGTTCGAACAACGAAGAAAAGAATGGAAGCAACCTGAGTTAAAAATCAAATCAGGAAGCTTATATAAATATGCCAAAACGGTATCATCCGCCTCCAAAGGTTGTGTTACCGACTTGTTTTAACAATAATTGTAGGGGTATCTCCCTAAATATAGGCTTATGGAGACATTAAAAGCACAAAAAAAAGATAGTAAAAACCAAAAGGCAATTAGGATTACTGGCGCAGAGGCCATTATCCATTGTTTACTTGCCGAGGGAGTGGATTTGATTTATGGTTACCCCGGAGGGGCCATAATGCCCGTCTACGATGAATTATATAAATTTCAAGACAGATTGACCCATATTTTAACGCGCCACGAGCAAGGTGCAACACATGCAGCTCAAGGCTACGCAAGGGTTACGGGTAGGGTAGGAGTTGCCATGGCAACTTCTGGGCCGGGAGCGACCAATTTAGTAACCGGAATTGCCGATGCGCAGATAGATTCTACCCCAATGGTATGTATTACGGGGCAGGTGACCCGAAGCCTTTTGGGTTCCGACGCCTTCCAAGAAACGGATATCGTAGGTATTTCTACACCGGTTACTAAGTGGAACTACCAGATTACCAATGTGGAAGAGATTCCGGAAATAATGGCCAAGGCATTTTATATTGCCAAATCAGGAAGGCCTGGGCCTGTTTTGATAGACATAACTAAAAATGCTCAGTTCGACGAATTGGATTTTGTGTATGAAAAGTGCACCAAGGTCAGGAGTTACAAACCTGTTCCAAAGGTAGAACCAAACAGTGTCGAAAAGGCTGCGGGGTTGATTAATAGTGCCAAAAAACCATTTATCGTGTTTGGTCAGGGTGTGATTTTGGGAGAAGCTGAAGCAGAACTCAAAGCCTTTGTAGAAAAAACAGGAATTCCAGCAGCATGGACCATTCTTGGACTATCCGCAATGGATACCGACCATCCACTAAATGTGGGTATGGTAGGGATGCACGGTAACTATGGCCCCAATATGCTCACCAACGAATGTGATGTGCTCATTGCCATAGGAATGCGTTTTGATGATCGTGTAACAGGAAATTTAGATACCTATGCGAAGCAAGCCAAGATTATTCATTTTGAAATAGACCCAGCGGAAGTCAATAAAAATGTGAAAGTGGATGTGGCCGTTTTGGGCAATTCCAAGGAAACTTTGAGTGAGATATTGCCTTTAGTAAATAAAAATGAGCACAAGGAGTGGAAGGCCGAATTTGATAAAATGTATCAAATTGAATATGATACCTTAATCAACAATGACATCTATCCGACCAAGGAAGGGTTGACCATGGGAGAGGTAATTGAGCAAATCAATGTAGCTTCCGGTCATGAAGCTGTAATTGTTTCGGATGTGGGTCAGCACCAAATGATTGCTTGTCGTTATGCCAAGTTCAAACAATCCAAGAGCAATATAACCTCTGGTGGTTTGGGTACCATGGGATTTGGGCTTCCTGCCGCCATTGGAGCCAAAATGGGCGCTATGGACCGCGAGGTGGTGGCAATCATAGGAGACGGGGGTTATCAAATGACGATTCAGGAGCTTGGTGTTATTTTCCAACATAATGTGCCCGTAAAGATTGTGGTTTTGAACAACGACCACTTGGGCATGGTGCGTCAATGGCAAGAACTGTTCTTCGATAGACGATATGCTTCCACGGTAATGACAAACCCAGATTTTGTTAAAATCGCCGAGGGATATCACATTAAATCAAGAAGAGTAACAGAACGTACAGACCTTAAAGCGGCCGTGCAGGAAATGATTGCATCCAAAGACCCATACTTTTTGGAAGTGAAAGTGGAAAAGGAGGACAATGTTTTCCCAATGATTCCATCTGGCGCTTCTGTTTCTGACATTAGATTAAAATAGAATATAGACCGCACCTTAATCAACTGCAAGGACATTTCCCTTCACGTTTTTCAAGTTGCAAGCATACAAAGTATTATGGAAAAACAATGGTATACCATCTCGGTGTATTCCGAAAATCATGTAGGACTGCTCAACAGAATATCAGGAATATTCTTAAAGCGACACATCAATATTGAGAGTTTAAATGTTTCAAAATCAGAGATTGAGGGTGTTTCTAAATTTACGATTGTGGTTTTCACGACCGAGGATTGGACACGCAAGATAGTTGGTCAGATAGAGAAGCAAATAGAGGTCATCAAGGCGTATTACCATACGGATGACGAAACTATTTATCAAGAATCGGCGTTGTTCAAGATTGCTTCGTATTTGTTGTTCGATGAAAGGCAGATTCAAAACATCATCAAAGAAAGCAATGCGCAGATCGTTACCGTAAACCGTGAGTTCTTTGCCCTGGCAAAAACAGGCCGTAGGCACGAAATAGACGAAATGCACGATGCACTTCTGCCTTATGGCATTATGCAGTTTGTGCGTTCGGGTAGAATTACGGTAACCAAGGCAGCGATGCCAATAAGCGAAATATTACAGGAATTTCAAGAAAACTAAATAGCATAAAATCAAATATTTAAAATGGCAAATTACTTTAACACACTATCACTTCGCGAACAACTGACCCAATTGGGAAAATGTAGATTTATGGATTCCAGCGAGTTTGCTGATGGTGTTACCGCACTGAAAGGAAAGAAAATAGTAATAGTTGGGTGTGGCGCCCAAGGGTTGAACCAAGGACTGAACATGCGTGACTCTGGTTTGGATATTTCCTATGCCCTGCGTCCAGCTGCAATCAAGGAGCAACGTCAATCCTACAAAAACGCCAAGGAAAACAACTTTGTTGTTGGAACCTACGAGGAATTGATTCCAACAGCCGATTTGGTCATTAACCTTACTCCGGACAAGCAGCACACTAACGTGGTAAGCACAGTAATGCCTTTGATGAAAAAAGGAGCAACCCTATCTTACTCCCACGGTTTCAACATTGTGGAAGAGGGGATGCAGGTGCGTGAGGATCTTACCGTGATTATGGTAGCGCCAAAAAGTCCCGGTTCCGAGGTGCGCGAAGAGTACAAAAGAGGATTTGGAGTACCGACTTTGATTGCCGTACACCCGGAAAACGACCCTGAAGGAAAAGGCTTGGAGCAAGCCAAAGCTTATGCTTCCGGTACAGGTGGGGATAAGGCAGGTGTTCTGGAATCATCGTTCGTGGCCGAAGTAAAGTCCGATTTAATGGGTGAGCAGACCATTCTTTGTGGGTTGTTGCAGACCGGTTCCATCCTTTCTTTCAACAAAATGATTGAAAAAGGTGTTGATGCCGCTTACGCTTCCAAATTGATTCAATATGGATGGGAAACCATCACAGAAGGTTTAAAGCAAGGGGGGATCACCAATATGATGGATCGTTTGTCCAATCCAGCCAAGATCAAAGCCTATGATTTGGCCGAAGAGTTGAAAGTAATTATGCGTCCTTTGTTCCAAAAGCACATGGACGACATTATGAGCGGACATTTCTCCAAAACCATGATGGAGGATTGGGACAATGGGGATAAAAACCTATTGGACTGGAGAGCTGCCACGGGAGAAACCGCTTTTGAAAAGACGCCCGCAGGAGATATGGAAATCTCGGAGCAAGAATACTACGATAATGGTGTGTTGATGGTCGCTTTTGTGAAATCTGGGGTGGAATTGGCCTATGAGACCATGACCGAGTCTGGAATTATTGGTGATTCGGCTTACTACGAATCGTTGCACGAAACGCCGTTAATTGCCAATACCATTGCGAGAAAGAAATTGTTCGAGATGAACCGCGTAATCTCCGATACGGCTGAGTACGGATGTTACTTGTTCGACCATGCGTGTAAACCACTTTTGACCGATTTCATGAAAAAAGTGGATACCGATATTATTGGTAAGCACTTTGGTGAAGGTAAAGATACCGGAGTGGACAACCTGAGGTTGATTGCCGTAAACAAAGCTATCCGTGAGCACGATGTAGAAGTTGTTGGTGCCAGGTTGCGTGCATCCATGACGGCCATGAAGCCAATCGGATAAAACAAAACCATTGGCCCATGAGTGACACTGTGGAAACTTATTTTCCGCAAATAGCGGATATTTATCAAGCAGCAAAAATTATCGCCCAAGTGGCGGAAGAAACGCCTTTGCAGCAAAGTATCCGCTTTACCAAATCCCATGGGGCCAATATTCTCCTAAAACGGGAAGACCTTCACAGAGTCCGCAGCTACAAAATCCGTGGTGCGTACAATAAGATTAGTTCACTCAGTCAAAAACAATTGGATAGCGGAGTGGTCTGTGCCAGCGCAGGAAACCATGCGCAAGGTGTTGCCTTTGCCTGTAGTCATTTACAGGTAAAAGGGACTATTTATATGCCCGTGGTGACTCCAAAACAGAAAATAGATCAGACTAAAATGTTTGGTGGCGATTGGGTTGATGTGGTTTTGGAGGGAGATACTTTTGACGATTCCAAAAAAGCGGCCCAATTGTTCTGTGGGCAAGAAGGGAAAACCTTTGTGCATCCATTTGATGATGAAAAGACCATTGAAGGACAGGCTACCGTTGGGTTGGAGATTCTGCAACAATCCAGCGAACCTATCGACTATGTTTTTGTTGCTGTTGGCGGAGGAGGATTGGCATCAGGACTTTGTGGTACATTTCGTGCCCTGTCTCCCAACACAAAAATTATTGGCATAGAGCCCGAAGGGGCGCCATCCATGCTAAAATCCATTGAACAGGGCGAACTGGTGGAGTTGGAAAACATTGATAAGTTTATCGATGGTGCAGCTGTTCAAAAAGTAGGAGGATTGACTTATCCCATTTGCAGGGAGTGCCTGCACAAAATGGTCACCGTTCCCGAAGGAAAGGTCTGCCAAACCATCTTGGATCTGTACAATCGGGATGCGATTGTTGTGGAGCCGGCAGGGGCTTTGACTATTGCTGCCCTAGATTATTTTAAGGAAGAAATTAAGGGCAAGAATGTGGTATGTGTGGTCAGTGGAAGCAATAACGACATTACCCGTACCGCGGAAATAAAGGAAAGAGCCTTGCTCTATGCCCAGTTGAAGCATTATTTTATTGTAAGGTTTCCACAGCGCCCGGGAGCATTAAAGGAATTTGTGGTAGATATCCTTGGGCCTACTGACGATATCACGCATTTTGAATACTCGAAGAAGTCAAGTAGGGAGAACGCACCGGCAATTGTTGGCGTGGAACTTAAATCTCCTGACGATTTACAACCCTTGATCCGACGAATGAAAGAAAACAACTTCTTTGGGGATTATCTCAACAACAAACCCGATTTGTTTCAATATTTGGTGTGATGCCACCAACATTTTTAAGCATCGTTTTTATAAACTGGGTTTTCCATCGTTTTCGAAACCAATTGCATAAAAACTTAAAGAGCTATCATTCGTTTTTATGTTAATTTTGTATAGGATGGGCGACCATTTCACTCAACACTAATCGCTTAAAACAACTAGTAATGGCTACAACTAAAACAGCAATACCTGAACAATATCAAATCACTGAAGAAATCCATCAAAAAACCTATTTGGTGCATGGAGAGCTCCGTAAATGGAGTGGGGATACAAGTCCTGTGGTTTCTACGATTTCCTCTACAGAAGAATATACCCCTACAACCTTGGGAAGTGTGCCCGATATGGGGGAGCCCGAAGCGATGGAGGCGTTGGATGCTGCTTTGGCCGCTTATGATAAAGGCCAAGGCCTATGGCCGACCATGAAAGTAAAGGACCGTATTGAATGCATGGAATCTTTTGTAAAGAAGATGGAGCAGAAGCGCGAAGAAGTCGTAAAGCTGCTGATGTGGGAGATAGGTAAATCCAAACCGGATTCCTATAAGGAGTTTGACCGTACCGTTGAGTATATTTATGATACCATAGAGGATTACAAACAATTGGACCGCGATAGTGCTAAATTTCAGAAGCATGATGGTGTATATGCCCATATTCGAAGAGGCCCGTTGGGTGTTGTTTTGTGTCTTGGTCCATACAACTACCCATTGAACGAGACCTTTGCTTTGTTGATTCCGGCCATCATTATGGGAAATACTACCATTTTTAAACCAGCAAAGCACGGGGTCCTACTGATCACACCGCTTTTGGAGGCATTTCAGAGCAGTTTTCCCAAAGGAGTGGTGAATATACTTTTTGGTCGAGGAAGGGCTGTAGCGGCGCCTATAATGAAAACAGGAAAGGTGGATGTGCTGGCCTTGATCGGGAATAGTGTTTCTGCCAATGCTTTGCAGGATCAACACCCAAAGAGCAATAGATTGCGTTTGGTTCTAGGATTGGAAGCAAAAAACCCGGCCATAGTACTTCCTGATGCTGAATTGGACTTAACGGTCAATGAATGCATTTCCGGAACATTGTCATTTAACGGACAGCGTTGCACCGCCTTGAAGGTGGTTTACGTACACGATGAAGTGAAAGATAAATTCTTGAAGAGCTTTGCTGAAAAAGTGGACGGACTAAAATTCGGAAATCCTTGGGATGATGGCGTCAACTTGACCCCGCTCCCCGAGACAGACAAGCCAGCATATATCCAAGAGTTGTTGGATGATGCCTTGGCAAAAGGGGCTAAAATCATCAACAAAAATGGAGGGAAGCATTTTGATAATTACATATGGCCAGCCGTGTTGTATCCTGTGACCAAAGATATGCGGGTATATCAAGAAGAACAATTTGGGCCTATAATTCCTGTACTTTCATTTAAAGAAATTGAAGAACCTTTGGACGATATGGCAGAATCCAACTACGGACAGCAAGTGAGTTTGTTTGGTAAGGATGTTTATACTTTGTCTCCGCTGATTGATTCTTTAGCCAACTTGGTCTGTCGCGTAAACCTTAACAGTTCTTGCCAGCGTGGGCCAGATGTTTATCCGTTTACAGGAAGAAAAGACTCAGCACAATCTACTTTGAGCGTGCATGATGCCCTGAGATCTTTCTCCATCAGAACATTTGTTGCTTTCAAAGACAATGATTTGAACACCCAGACCGTAGAACAATTAATGGAGGCTAAAGTGAGCAACTTCTTGAGTACGGATTATATTTTGTAGTGTAAATACGGTAAGGGCTCGCTGTATATTTTTATGAAAATTCGTCAATTCGAGTGTTTTTTGTAGGAACGAAAAAAATGTATCGAGAATCAGAATTTTATTGACAAAAACCTTGTTTCGATACTTTTTCCTTTGGAAAATATTCGAACTTACACTCTCTTGCTGCTGAAATATTCAAAATGCACAGCGAGTAGCAACAAATAAAGAAAGCCCCATTTTCGGGGCTTTCTTTATGGTTTTAATGTGTGGGTTGATTAAATATTCTTCGCTAACCAATCACCAACTTCGCTGGTTTTGTAGGCTTTTCCGCCATCGGCCAAATCTTCGGTAACCACACCATCGGCCAACGATTTGTTCACCACCTCGCGAATGGCTTCAGCCTCTTCCTTCAAACCAAAAGCGGTCTCGAACATCATGGCGGCTGAAAGCACAGTGGCCAATGGGTTGGCAATGTCCTTTCCTGCGGCTTGAGGGTATGATCCATGGATGGGTTCGAACAAGGAAGTTTTTTCGCCCAAGGATGCTGAGGGCATCAATCCCATAGACCCAGAAATCACTGAAGCTTCATCGGTTAAAATGTCTCCGAACAGGTTTTCTGTGATCAACACATCATAAGCACTGGGCCATTGCACCAAACGCATCGCTACGGCATCCACAAATTCATAGGATACTTCAACCTCAGGATAGTCTTTTTCCAATTTTTGAACAGTCTCTCTCCACAGGCGAGAAGTTTCCAAAACGTTGGCTTTATCCACACAGCATAGCTTTTTGGAGCGTTGCATGGCCATTTCAAAACCTTTCTTGGCCAGACGCTCAACCTCGGTGCGTGTATAGGTACAGGTATCGTAAGCGGTATTGTCATTGTCTTCACGACCTCTTTTCCCGAAATAGATACCTCCGGTCAATTCACGAAGAAAAACAAGGTCGGTACCTTCAATTCTTTCTTTTTTCAATGGAGATTTATCAATCAACGAGGGAAAAGTGAAGGTTGGACGAACATTGGCAAACAATCCCAGCCTTTGACGCATCTTCAATAATCCTTGCTCTGGACGTACTTTAGCGGATGGGTCGTTGTCAAAACGTGGATGACCAATGGCTCCAAAAAGAACGGCATCTGCAGCAACACAGGCTTCGTGGGTTTCATCCGGGTACGGTTCACCTACGGCATCAATCGCTGCGGCTCCTGTAAGGGCAGGAGTCCAGCTTATTTCGTGTCCGAACTTCGCAGCTACGGCATCGGATACTTTTACAGCTTGATCTATTACTTCTGGGCCAATTCCATCTCCGGCCAAGAGCGCTATGTTTAGTTTCATTCTATTTATTATCTGTTATACTAAATTCAACATTTTCTCCGTGGCCTTGATGGCGGATACCGTTTGATCTGAATCGAGTCCGCGGGTGGTAAAGTCTTTTTCCTTGGTCTGCCAGGTGATTATAGTTTCGCAAAGTGCGTCGGAATTACTGCCTGGAGGGATGCGAACGGCATAGTCCACCAATTTCGGCAATTCCCTGCCTTCCTTTTTGTATACCTTCTTCAAAGCGTTGATAAAAGCGTCAAACTGTCCATCTCCTTGTGAACTTTCCTCGTATGTTTTCCCTTCAATTTCTATGGAAAGGGTAGTGGATGGCTTCAATCCTTTGGAATGGGTGAGCACGTAAGACTTTACAAATACCTTTTGCTGATGCAGATTGCTGTCCAATACATCAGAAATGATGTAAGGCAAATCATCTTTGGTGACACGTTCTTTTTTATCGCCAAGCTCAATGATGCGCTCGGTAACCTTTTTCAATTCGTCGTCATTCAAAGTTAAACCAAGCTCTTGAAGATTCTTTTGGATGTTCGCTTTTCCTGATGTTTTTCCTAAGGCATATTTGCGTTTTCTGCCAAATCGCTCTGGAAGCAAATCGTTGAAGTAAAGATTCTTTTTACTGTCTCCATCTGCGTGTATTCCAGCGGTTTGTGTAAATACATTATCTCCAACAATAGGTTTATTGTCAGGTATGCTGAAGCCTGTAAAGGCAGATACCAATTTACTTACTTTGTAAAGGGATGATTCCTTTACACCAATCTTGATTTCGGGTAAAAAGTCGTTGATTACGGCAACAACACTGGCAAGTGGTGCATTGCCTGCACGTTCACCCATGCCATTAACGGTAAGGTGTAAACCGTGACAGCCTGCTCTTACTGCTTCCATAACATTGGCTACACTTAAATCGTAATCATTGTGTCCGTGAAAATCGAAATGGGTGTTCGGATACTTTTCAACAATTTCTTTAAAAAAAGCCCCTGTTTCGGTGTGTGTAAGCACGCCAAGGGTATCCGGAAGCAATACTCGCTTGACGGGCTGCTTTGTCAAAAAATCCAGGAACTGAAACACATACTCTTTGGAGTTTCGCATCCCATTACTCCAATCTTCCAAGTAAACGTTGGTGTCAATTTCTAGTTTTTGCCCTTCGGAAATTACATTTTCTATTTCTGCAAAATGCTGTTCTGGAGTCTTTTTGAGTTGGTGGGTTAAATGATTTAATGAACCCTTGGTAAGCAGATTCTGCACTTTGGCACCTGCTTCTTGCATCCATTTAAGGGAAACGCCATTGTCCACAAAAGTCAACACTTCCACTTTGGAAAGATAACCTTCCGTTTTAGCCCAATCCGTTATATTTTTTACGGCCTGTAGTTCTCCTTCCGAAACACGGGCGGAGGCCACTTCGATACGGTCTACCTTGAGTTCTTCCAATAATAACTTGGCCAAGGTGAGCTTTTCCGATGCGGAAAAGGAAACCCCAGAGGTTTGTTCACCATCCCGCAGGGTGGTGTCCATAATTTCAATGGTGCGTGCTTTCATTTTTTATGCCGTCGTGTTCCGAGCAATAGGTTACAGAGGTGTGTTTTCGGCATACTTCTCAATATCGTCTTGGATGTTCAACAAATAGTCGATATCATCAAAGCCATTGAGCATATTGTCCTTTTTGTAATCGTTGATGTCAAAACTTTCGCTTTCACCCGTGGCCAAAATGGCAATCTTTTGTTCTGGTAGGTTGATTTCCAACTCTGTTTTTGGGTCAGCCTCAATCGCCTTGAAAATTTTGTCCAAAAATTCAGGAGTCACTTGAACGGGAAGTACACCGATGTTCAAACAGTTGCCTCTAAAAATATCTGCAAAAAAGCTGGAAACCACACAGCGAAAACCGTAATCGTAAACGGCCCAAGCCGCGTGCTCCCTAGATGAACCTGAACCGAAGTTTTTACCTCCTACCAAAATTTTTCCGGAATAGATAGGATTGTTCAAAACGAATTGCTCCTTTGGAGTTCCGTCGGAATTGTATCTCCAATCACGGAAAAGATTGTCGCCAAATCCTTTACGCTCGGTAGCTTTCAAGAATCGTGCTGGGATTATTTGGTCGGTATCCACATTCTCGATAGGTAATGGTACCGCTGAACTTGTTAGTATGTTGAATTTATCGTAAGCCATTATTTTTCAATTTTCAGTTGTTATGCTAAAACTTCTTCGTGCATTAATTCCCTTGGGTCAGTTACTTTTCCAGTAACGGCAGCTGCAGCGGCCACTAACGGACTAGCGAGCAGCGTACGGGCGCCGGGGCCTTGTCGTCCTTCAAAGTTTCTGTTGGAAGTACTTACGGCATATTTACCTGCTGGAATCTTATCATCGTTCATTGCCAAGCAAGCCGAACAGCCGGGCTCTCTCAATTCAAAGCCAGCTTCGGTCAAAATATCCAAGATACCTTCTTCCCTGATCGCCTCTTCCACTTTGTGGGAACCGGGAACCAACCAAGCGGTTACGTTGTCAGCCTTTTTTCTTCCTTTTATGATGGAGGCAAAAGCTCTAAAATCTTCAATCCTACCATTGGTACAGCTTCCAAGGAATACAAAATCGATAGGCTTGCCTACCATAGGCTCTCCTTCGTTGTAGTCCATATACTCCAAGGATTTTTTGTACGTCGCAACGGCACCATCAATGGTTTCGGCCAATGGAATGTTATTGCTGATTCCGATACCCATCCCTGGATTGGTACCGAAGGTGATCATTGGTTCTATCTCGCTGGCATCAAAAGTTACTTCTTTGTCAAATTCGGCATCATCATCAGAATAAAGGGTTTCCCAATATTCCATGGCAGCATCCCAATCTTTTCCTTTTGGCGTATATTCTCTTCCTTTGATGTAGTCAAACGTCTTTTCATCCGGAGCGATCATGCCGCCACGGGCACCCATTTCAATACTGAGGTTACAAACCGTCATACGACCTTCCATCGACATATTTTTGAAGACATCTCCGGCGTATTCAACAAAATAGCCAGTTGCACCAGAGGTGGACAATTTGGAAATGATGAAAAGCGCCACATCTTTTGGGGTGACCGCTTCGCTCAATGCTCCGCTTACATTGATGCGCATACTTTTAGGCTTGGGCTGCATAATGCATTGGGTGGACAATACCATTTCCACTTCACTGGTACCGATACCAAAGGCAATGGCGCCAAAGGCTCCGTGCGTAGAGGTGTGTGAATCTCCACAAACAATGGTGGCTCCAGGTACGGTTATTCCGTTCTCTGGACCAATTACGTGTACAATTCCATTTTTCTTATGCCCAAGTCCCCAGTATGGAATACCGTGGGCGTTGGCGTTTTCCTCCAAAGCCCTCAATTGATTGGCGGACAAGGGGTCTTTTACGGGCAAGTGTTGGTTTCGTGTAGGGGTATTGTGGTCCGCGGTGGCAAAAGTGCGCTCTGGGTACAATACTTTTATTCCTCTGTTCTTTAATCCTAAAAAAGCTACGGGACTTGTTACTTCGTGGACCAAATGCCTGTCAATAAAGAGTACATCCGGGCCGTTCTCAATATGCTTTACCACGTGGGAATCCCAAACTTTATCAAATAGTGTCTTGCTCATTGTGTCTTCAATAATTTGTAAGCCTACAAAGTTAAAATTTGTATGTGAAACCGATTATCGGTTAGTGGTAAAATTACGATGTTCAACCGCAATTTCAAGCGATTGTATTTAAAGTTAACAAATGGTAAGGGTTGATTTTCAATTTATAACAATGAAGTGTGAAGAATTGTACCATATACCAATTACAAACCTAATCGGAATCAACTAATATAATTCCAAATGGTTTTGTTGGCCATCATTTTGGAATAAGCGTTTAAAATAGGTGCATTTTCCGATTTTTCAAGTCTAGGGTCATTCTTCAGCAGTTGAATGGCATGGTAGCGGGCTGTTTTTAGGATTTGATTGTCCTTCACAATGTCTGCAATCTTTAATGTCAACAGGCCACTTTGTTGGGTGCCCATCAAATCCCCGGGACCGCGAAGTTTAAGGTCGACCTCTGCAATTTCAAAACCATCGTTGGTGCCTACCATGGTTTGTAAACGGGTTTTGGCATCTTCAGATAGTTTATGGCCCGTCATTAGAATACAAAAGCTCTGCTCCGCACCTCGGCCAACGCGACCTCGTAGCTGGTGCAATTGCGATAGCCCGAAGCGCTCGGTGCTCTCAATGATCATTACGGAAGCATTCGGTACGTTCACGCCCACCTCGATAACTGTGGTGGCAATCATAATCTGTGTTTCGCCCTTAACAAAACGCTCCATTTCATAGTCTTTGTCAGCCGGCTTCATTTTGCCGTGTACAATGGAAATTTGGTATTCGGGTTGCTGAAAATCACGGACAATACTTTCATAACCATCCATTAAATCTTTATAATCCAAGGCTTCCGATTCTTGGATCAGCGGATACACAATATAGATTTGTCTCCCCTTTTTGATTTCATCTTTGATGAACCCAAACACTTTTAATCGGTTGCTGTCGTATCGGTGCACTGTTTTGATGGGTTTTCTTCCAGGAGGCAACTCATCAATAACAGAAATATCCAAATCGCCATAAAGGCTCATGGCCAAGGTTCTGGGAATGGGAGTTGCTGTCATTACCAGAATATGGGGGGGAGTCTGATTTTTGTGCCATAATTTAGATCGTTGCGCCACACCAAATCGGTGCTGTTCGTCCACAATGGCCAAACCAAGGTTTTTGAATTGTACTTTGTCCTCTAAAACGGCATGTGTGCCCACCAGAATGTTCAAATTGCCGTTTTCTAACTGATTATGCAGCAAAGTGCGTTCGGACTTTTTCGTGGAACCGGTCAATAGAGCAATCTTAACGTCCATGTTTTCCAAAAGTTCCTTGAGCCCATTGTAATGTTGGGTGGCCAAAATTTCCGTTGGAGCCATTAAGCAGGCTTGAAACCCGTTGTCAATAGCCAATAGCATACACATTAATGCCACAATGGTCTTACCTGAGCCCACATCGCCTTGCAGCAATCGGTTCATTTGGGCATTGCTCCCCAAATCGTTCCGAATTTCCTTAATGACTCGTTTTTGGGCATTCGTGAGTTCAAAAGGGAGGTGGTTTTCAAAGAATTCGGTAAACTTTTCGCCTACGGCCTCAAAGGGCATTCCTTTTATTTTTTGTTTCCGTTGTAAATTTTGGGATATCAATCGCAATTGCACAAAAAACAACTCTTCAAACTTTAACCGAAACTGTGCTCTGGCCAACAATTCTTGATTCTTAGGAAAATGAATGTTGAAAAGAGCGGAGCTCTTCGAAATCAATTTTAGTTCTTCCAAAATACTTTGAGATAAGGATTCTGGAAACTGCCCCTTACACTCCAAAAACAACTGTTGCATCATTTTACCGATGACCCGATTGGTGATTCCCTTATTGCTTAATTTTTCAGTAGAAGGGTAGATGGGCTGCATCACCATTTTTAGTCCCTTTTGATGTTTTTGCAGGGTTTCCATTTCGGGGTGGGGCATGGAAAATGTACTTCCGTATTTGTTCACCTTGCCAAAAACCACGTAGGGTTCGTTGAGCTTTAAATTCTCCTTGATCCATTTGTGACCTCGGAACCAAACGAGGTCCATTTGCCCTGTTTCATCCACAAAAGTGGCCACTAAACGCTTGCCCCGTTTTTGCTCTACGGTTTTTATATGGATAATTTTACCCACTACTTGCACATCGGCACCGCTGGGTTGCAGTTGATTGATTTTATAGTAACTCGTTCTGTCCAAATAGCGGTTAGGGAAGAGGTGCAGCAGGTCTTTAAAGGTCTCAATGCCCAATTCGGCCTTTAGGGCATCGGCCCTGTTTGGACCAACTCCTTTGAGGTATGCTATGGGAGTTTGCAGAAAATTGGGATTCATCGAACTAAAATATGTAATTTGGAAGGACTTTTGATAAGATGATGGTATGAAGCTGAGCCCCATTCTTGTTTTTTTCTTATTTGTGCAGTTGTTGTCCGCCCAAATTCAGGATAAGGTTGACTTTGTCCGTGCTGAAGTTTTGATAGAGCCCACACCTTCCGAAAACCTCATAAACGGTAGCGTGACCTATCAATTTGATGTAATTGAAGATGTGGGTTCCATTTACCTTGATGCTATAGGCTTGGAATTTTCATCGGTTTTTCTGGATCATACAAAGATAGATTTTGATTACAACGGTCGAAAAATAACCATCAAAAAAAAGCTGGAAAAGGGCGGTAATCATATGCTCAAACTAGAATATGTAGCCAAACCAAAACAAACGGTATATTTTTTAGGATGGGACGATGGTGTCAGGAACAATGAGCAGGTTTGGACCCAAGGCCAAGGAAAATATACCAGTCATTGGTTGCCCAGTTTTGATGATATGGCTGAAAAGGTGGAGTTTGATCTGGATATCATCCTAAAACAGAATTATACTGTAATTGCGAACGGGAAATTGGTAAAGAAAGACACCTTGTCAGATTCCAAAGGGTATTTGTGGCAGTTTGATATGGAGAAACCGATGAGTAGCTATCTCGTGGGGTATGCCATCGCGGATTACAATAAAAAAACGATTGAATCATCCTCAGGAGTCCCGATTGAACTGTATTACGAACCTGCGGATTTCACAAAAGTGGAGCCAACCTACAGATACTCACAGCAAATTTTCGATTTTTTGGAGAACGAAATAGGCGTGGCTTATCCTTGGCAGAACTACAAACAGGTTCCCGTGCAGGATTTTCTGTACGCGGGTATGGAAAACACCACTTGTACCATTTTTTCCAACCAGTATGTGATTGATTCGACAGCTTTTGTGGATAAAAATTACGTCAATGTGAATGCACACGAGCTGGCGCATCAATGGTTTGGGAATCTAGTGACCGAAACTAGCAGTGAACACCATTGGCTGCACGAAGGTTTTGCCACTTTTTATGCGTATTTGGCGGAAAAGGATATTTTTGGGGAGGACTATTACTATTGGCAATTGTTGGAAACGGCCAATGCCTTACAACGTTTTTCTGGAGATGACGGTGGCGAGGCGCTTCGCAATCCGAATGCAGGCAGCCTTACTTTTTATGAAAAAGGCGCTTGGGTCTTGGTAATGCTCAGAGATAGAGTGGGAGAGGGAGCTTTTAAAAAAGGCGTTCAGAACTACCTAAACAAATACGCGTTTAAAAATGTGACCATTCCCAATTTTATAGGGGAAATGGAAATGGTTTCCAATACCGACCTTGAAGATTTTGAGAAGTTGTGGTTGGAGAATCCTGAATTTCCTTATGATCAAGTAGTTGCTTTTTTGGAAGAAAAAAATGTATCCATCAAAACCTATTTTGAGCTTAAAAATAGGATGGCAGAAAAGCCTGAGAATATTGAAAAGATTTTAAAACGGGCTTGGGCCAAGATAAAATCCAACCAATTAAAGGAAAACTTGGTTTTGGATTATGGAAGTAAGCTGTCCGTAGACTTTTTAGGAGACATCATCAAATCTGAAGGTTTAAAAGTACGGCAGGCTATTATCCTTTCGCAGAATAAAATTTCGGGTGAACTTCAAACGGATATTGAAGGACTTTTAAAGGATAAGAGCTACACGACCTTAGAGGCTGCTCTATACCGATTGTGGTCCGATTTTCCCCAAAACAGAAGCAAATATCTCAATGAAACGGATGGGATTACAGGGTTTCCCAACAAAAACATTCGATTATTATGGCTAACTCTAGCTTTGGTGTCACCCGAATACAATTCAGGTGTAAAACCATTGTATTTTGATGAATTAAGTGGTTATACGGGTTCTGAACATCATTTTGAGACACGCCTACTTGCATTCCAATACTTGAACAATATAGGTGGGTTTACAGATACTACGCTCAAAAACTTGGTGGAGGCCTGCAATCATCATGTGTGGCACTTTAAAAAATCGGCAAGGGGGATACTGAACGACTTTTTGCAATCTGAAGGTAATACAGCTCGCATTAAGAGTCTTTACCCTTTGTTAAGTCAACAAGAAAAACAATATTTGGAGAAAACTTTAGGGGAATGAGGGCATTGGTCATTTCGGGAGGAGGTAGCAAGGGAGCCTTTGCAGGCGGTGTTGCCCAATTTTTAATTCAAGAAGCCAAACACGATTACAATTTATTTGTCGGGACATCCACAGGGAGCCTATTGATTTCCCACTTGGCCCTAAACAAGTTGGACAAAATCAAGAATATCTATTCAAACGTTAATCAAGACAGTATTTTCAGTAATTGTCCATTCATCATTAAAAAAAAGTATGGGGTTGAGATTATTGCCATAAACCATTGGAATGTGATCAAAAACTTTATCAAGGGTAAAAAAACCTTCGGAGAAAGTGAGAATCTCAGAAAATTAATACGTAAATCCATTACAGTGGAGGAATTTGACGAATTGAAACAAAGTAAGATGGATGTGGTCGTAACGGTTTCCAATCTTTCGTTGAACCAAGTAGAGTATAAGTCCATAAACGATTGCACGTATGATGAATTCTGTGATTGGATATGGATTTCGTCCAACTACACACCGTTTATGAGCTTGGTCAAAAAAAATGGCTGTGAATATGCCGATGGCGGCTTGGGAACTTTAGTCCCCATTGAAGAAGCGTTGAATCGTGGGGCAACGGAGGTAGATGTGGTGGTGCTCCATACTGAGGTGAACCATTTAAACCGGATGTCTTCTAAAAACCCGTTTGATTTGATTACCACCATTTTTGGCTTTATGCTGGACCGTATCGAAAACCAAAATATCAGAATTGGCAAGTTAGTGGCCAATCGAAAGGGGGCGATTATTAATTTTTACTATACGCCAACGGTCCTTACCACAAACTCATTGATCTTTAACAAGGAACGAATGACCTTATGGTGGAAACGTGGTTATTTGTATGCCAAGAACAAGAACGAGCAAACGAGCCCAATAGAACCTGAAAAGCAAGAGTAGGCTATTCGGTTACTCGATTGTAGCGTTGTTCTGTTGATGAGTTATCTCTTCCCTTTTTCAGCATACGATGCTATTCAGCCTGATTTTTCAAGAAAAAATGGATTTCTGACTAAGTTATTGGGTTGTTCAGTTACTGCGGACTGCCAACTGACACTGCTTACTGCGAACTGTAAAACCGACTCCAACAAAAAAAGGCCCTGAATGCATCAAGACCTTCTTTGATTATCAATAATGTAATTGATTAGCTTTTACCTAGGATTTCAGCTACTTTTTGTTCCAATGCAGGACCTCTTAAATCTTTTGCTACGATAACGCCATTTTCATCCAATAAAAATGCTGCTGGTATCGCGTTAATGTTGTATAAACGAGCAATTGGATCTTGAAAGCGCTGTAAGTTCGAGATATGGTTCCATACCAAACCATCGGATTTAATGGCTTTTTTCCAATGCTCTTCTTTGTTATCCAATGAAACACCAAGGATGTCAAAACCTTTTTCGTGATACTTTTTATAAACCGATACAATATTGGGGTTTTCCGCACGACATGGCCTGCACCATGCTGCCCAAAAATCGACCAAAGTGAGTTTAGCATTGCTGGTAACATCGCTGAGTGCAAGTACATCGCCAGTTGGAGTAGGGGCAGAAAAGTCCGGTGCTACGGCCCCGACTTCGGTGGATTTTAAATTTTCGAGTTGTTCCGCAATCTTTTTAGCAGGTTCTGTAGCCTTCATTTCTGGTGATAGCCCTTCGAACATTGCCTTGATTTCATCAGCAGGAGCAGCTTTTGTGGCCAAAAGGTTTCCAATAATCAATACAGAAACATATGCATTTGGGTTTTCCTTGGCAAAGTTTATATTAAAGCTTTTCGCATCTTCTTGGAACTCCATAAACTCCTCGCGCAATGCTGTAACGGTGGCAGTATCTCTCTCCTGAGCAGCCAAACGCATGTCATCTTGCATAGATCTTGCACGTTCAGATAGTTTACGGGATTCTTCCAAAAAGCCCATAAATATCTCGTTTTGTTCTGTCCCCTTAAGTTTGGCCTGAGCTATACTATCTTTTTGGAACTCAACTTCTATCGTGCCGTTTTCTACGATCACAGGCATATTCCCACGAACTTTATCTACAAAAATATAGTACATTTTAGGCTCTACCTGATTTCCGCTAAAGCTGAACAAGCCATTTTCAACCGCTGCGGTATCAACATCCACCAATTGGTTGACGGAATCTGTGGTTTTTAAAAATATTTGGGTGCCATTTTCAGGTTCGCCGGTTATGGTGCCTTTTAAAGTGTATCCTTTTGGGTCGGAATTACAAGATGCTAAAAACAGCACTCCCAAGGATATTGCAAATAGTCTTTTCATTTCAAAATGTTTAGACCGCTAAGGTATTCAATACTTATGGCATAAAAAAACCCTTGGCATTTTGGTAAAGCCAAGGGTTCTTCTTAAATCTATACGCTATTAGAATTGGTATCGGATACCAAGTGCTATGTCAAAATCAAAATCGTTGTCAAAACCGTCGTAACCTACCAAACCTATTTCAGGTCTAAAGTCCAAGGACAGTAGCAAAGGAATATCAAAATCATATTCTATACCAATATCCCCGGCGGCGAATACAAAAAGGCCATCGTAATCATCGTCAAAATCAGGATCTGGATGATCAAAATCGACGCTACCCAATCCCCCGCCAACACCATAGTACCAGTTAAAATTGCCATCCAATTGGTGAACCCACTGGTAAACTCCGGTTAGTTTAAAGGCATCAAAATACCTACTGTCCCGCCAGCCAAGGTCAAATTCAGCACGGTTATTTTGTCCAATGGATTTTTGATAGGAAATTTCGGCCCCAAAGCCATCGCTGTCGCCCAACCTTAATCCTAGGGCGTGTTCGGATATACTTTGTGCACTTAAGCTGGCTGTTGCAAATAACATAAGTGCTGCAAATAATGTGGTAATCTTCATGTGTTTCTCTTTTAAGTTAAAAATTAGAGATAGTTTTGTGTTAGATTTACGTTTGAAAAACCGTTTTAGTTCCCATAAAGTATTCCAAATTGGATAAAAAAATGTTAAAAGACCTTTCTGAAGCAATGAAAGGCGAGTTGTTGTTCGATGAATTGAGCAAGGCCATTTATGCGACGGATGCCTCGGTATATCGGAAGCTGCCTACCGCCGTGGCCTATCCCAAAGACGCAGAAGATTTAAAAACCTTGCTCGCATTTGCGAATAAAAATAAAGTTGGACTTATTCCCCGTACTGCGGGAACCTCTTTGGCGGGTCAGTGTGTGGGAGATGGTATTGTGGTCGATGTAAGTCGCCATTTTACCAAAATCATCAGTTTGGATAAGGATAAAAAGCAAGTTACTGTACAACCTGGTGTAGTTCGTGACGAGCTCAATCAGTACTTAAAACCATTTGGTCTTTTCTTTGGGCCGAACACTTCCACCTCTAACCGTTGTATGATAGGAGGGATGGTCGGGAACAATTCATCGGGCACCACTTCCATTCAATACGGCGTTACACGCGACAAGGTTTTGGCCATGCAATGTGTATTGTCCGACGGAAGTGATGCTTTTTTCTCCAGTATTTCCATAAAAGAATTCGAAGAAAAGAAAGATGGTGACTCGCTGGAAGCAAAAATCTACAGCAAACTCTTTGAGGAGCTTTCCAATCCAGAAATACGGAACAATATCAAATCCGAGTTCCCTAAACCCAGCATCCACAGAAGAAATACCGGATATGCGGTGGATGAATTGCTCAAAAACAATGTTTTTGGGGATGATAATGTCGATTTCAACCTATGTAAATTATTATCCGGAAGCGAAGGAACACTGGCATTTACCACCGAAGTAACGCTTCAGCTTGATGAAATACCGCCGCAATATGCCGCAATGGTGGCAACGCACTACAAGAACTTGGAGGATTGTTTGAGCGATGTGGCTCCTGTGATGCAACATAACCTTCATTTGTGCGAGATGATGGACAAGGTGATTCTGGACTGCACCAAAAACAACAGGGCTCAATTGGCCAACCGTTTTTTTGTGGAAGGAGACCCCGCAGGAATTTTAATGTTGGAAGTAAAAGCGGATTCCAAAGAAGATTTGGACAAACAACTGGATGAACTTTTAAAAACTATTGCAAAGTCAGGGCTGAGTTATGCCAACCCTATTTTGTACGGTGACGATATTAACAAAGCCATTGAACTCCGCAAGGCCGGACTCGGCCTTTTGGGCAATATGGTGGGTGACAGAAAAGCTGTGGCCTGTATTGAAGATACGGCCGTTGCCCTGGAAGACCTCAAGGATTTTATCGGGGAATTTTCCCAGATTATGAAAGGCTATAACCAAGATGCGGTGTATTATGCCCATGCAGGGGCTGGAGAATTGCATTTGCGCCCCATTCTCAATTTAAAAAAGTCGGAAGATGTGGTTTTGTTCCGAAGCATTACCACAGATGTGGCCAAACTCACCAAAAAATATCAAGGAAGTTTTAGTGGCGAGCATGGTGATGGGATTGTGCGTGCCGAATTTATTCCTCTAATGATAGGTGAAGCGAATTATGAGCTGTTGAAAAGGGTGAAAGCACTTTTTGACCCCAATTTGGTACTCAATCCCGGCAAAATTGTAGACGCCTACCCCATGGATGAATCTTTGCGCTATGAGGTTGACCGTAAAGAACCAGAAGTGGAGACTTTGATGGATTTTTCCGATAGCCAGGGCATTTTAAAAGCTGCGGAAAAATGTAACGGAAGCGGGGATTGTAGAAAAAGTCACCACATGAACGGGGGTATGTGCCCAAGCTACCAAGCCACCAAAGATGAAAAAGATACTACGCGTGGCAGGGCCAATGCGCTTAGGGAGTTTTTGACCAATTCAGAAAAAACCAATCGGTTCGATCATGAAGAGCTCAAAAGCGCCTTTGATCTATGTTTGAGCTGCAAGGCCTGTGCCAGCGAATGTCCAAGTAATGTGGATGTTGCTGCGTTGAAAGCGGAGTTTTTATACAATTACCAAGAAGCGAACGGA
The DNA here is from genome assembly GCF_056857735.1 of Flagellimonas sp. L-11. Taxonomy (NCBI): domain Bacteria; kingdom Pseudomonadati; phylum Bacteroidota; class Flavobacteriia; order Flavobacteriales; family Flavobacteriaceae; genus Flagellimonas; species Flagellimonas sp. L-11. The sequence continues at coordinate 78,391 of NZ_JBSXNR010000081.1, read as the reverse complement.
TATTCGTTGCGTAGCAAACTATTTGCCCACAACACCCGATTGAATGCATTGGGAAGTAAATTTCCTGGCATCACCAATTGGATGTACGGGTCTAAAACGGTAGGTGGCATATTAAAAAAGGCGGTCGGCGTTGCCCCGGAGCGGAATTTACCGAAAGTGGGACGCTTCAATTTTAAAGATCATCTTAAAAAGTACCGTGTAAAGCGTACGGATATTTCCAAACGACCCGTTGTTCTCTATATTGATGAGTTTGCAAGGTATTTGGATATTCAAATCGGGAAGGATGCCATTGAGCTATTGTGCAGATTGGGTTATGATGTGGAATTGTTTTATGGTGAAAGTGGACGGACCTATCTTTCCAAAGGGTTCTTGAAGCAAGCCAAAAAATTGGTGGCCCAAAACATGAAAAGGTTAAAAGGCATCTTGGATGATGGGACACTCATTGTTGGTTTGGAGCCATCGGCCATTCTATCTTTTAGGGATGAATACCAAAGATTGTACGATGATAAGGAGCAATTACAAAAACTGGCTTCCAACTCATTTTTGATTGAAGAGTTTCTAGCCGCAGAGATTGCTGCAGGACATATTTCTTCGGATAGCTTCACCGAAGCGGAACGGACCGTTAAAATTCATGGGCATTGCCATCAAAAAGCATTGAGCAACCAAAAGGTGACTTTTGATGTGTTGAATCTACCGAAAAACTACAAAGTAACCATTATACCGTCCGGTTGTTGTGGAATGGCAGGCTCTTTTGGCTACGAAAAGGAACATTACGAAACCAGTATGCAGGTAGGGGAGCTCAAGCTGTTCCCAGCTGTGAGAAAAAGCTCGGAAGATACCTTGATCGCGGCGAACGGAACAAGTTGTAGGCATCAAATCAAGGATGGGACGAAAAGGGAGGCACAACACCCGGTTTCAATCTTGAGAAAGGCTTTGGTCATCTAAGAAATCACGGTTTATACTTTCTTCGCTTTCGTTAAGGTGTTGCTCTGTAATGTCTTCAATGTCCACCTCTTTGTCGGTAATGGAAGCAATAAGGTCGTTCATGTCCATTTCCTTTAAATCTTCATCCACAAAGAACGGGGATAATCTATCGTGATTGTAATGGTATATTTTCCAACGCTTGAACGAATATTCCAAAGCGGTCAGGTTTTCTACCCAATCGCCCGAATTTAAATAGGTGCAACTACCATATTTGGTTTCGTAAACTTCTTTTTTGGGTTGATGGATATGTCCACAGACCACATAATCATAGTCGTTTTCTATAGCAAGTTCCGCAGCGGTCTTTTCAAAATTGTTGATGTATTTTACAGCACCCTTCACGCTATTTTTGATTTTTTTGGAGAGCGAATACTTTTCACGGCCCATTTTGGCCAAGCACCAGTTCAGGAAACTATTGATCACAATAAGAAGGTCATAACCATAGCCGCCCAACTTGGCCAACCATTTGGCATTTTGTATGGAAACATCGAACACGTCACCATGAAAAATCCATGCTTTTTTACCATCGAGGTTGAGTACCAATTTGTTCATGATCTTAAAGTTCCCCATTGAAGTATTGCTGAACTTTCGGAGCATTTCATCATGATTTCCAGTGATATAGTAAACTTCGGTGCCCTTGGAGGCCATGCCTATGACCTTTCTCAGGACCTTTAGGTGGGAAGGGGGGAAATACCTTTTGCTAAACTGCCAAATATCAATAATATCCCCATTTAAAATCAGCTTTTTGGGTTGGATGCTATTAAGATATGTGATGAGTTCATCTGCATGACAGCCATAAGTTCCCAAATGAACATCTGAGACAACTGCCAATTCTATCTTCCTTTTTTTCAACGGTATAGGGTTTACTGCAAAATAAAACGGTAGGAATAAAATAGAAATCAAATTGAAATCATTAATTCATGAGGATATTGTTAAAAAAATATCACCCCAAGATGAATTATGTTACAATAACATTAAGAACTTATTTAAACCTTTAGGATTGAAGCGAAAATTAGTCAATTTGTGCCCAGTTGAAGACCTTTTCGAGTTGCATAGCAGAGCTACGGAAGGATGAAAAGACAAAAAAGTGGGTGCAAAAGGGCAATTCTTTAGCCAATTGAAAAAGTTTAAATGAGTTCTAAGCCAAAACCTTGTTTTTGAATTAGATTTGTAACATCTACCTTTGAGGCAACATAATTTTATACCGAATGGCAGGAAATTCGTTTGGACAACTTTTTAGGATCACCACCTTTGGTGAATCCCACGGCAAAGCATTGGGGGGCATTATCGATGGTTGTCCTGCTGGGATATCATTGGACTTGGAACAGATTCAGTTGGAGCTCAACCGAAGAAAACCGGGGCAATCTGCAATAGTTACCCAACGAAAGGAACCCGATACGGTTGAAATTTATTCCGGAGTGTTCGAAGGAAAAACCACAGGTACTCCAATCGGCTTTGCCATTCATAATACCAACCAAAAATCCAAGGATTACTCACACATCAAGGATTCGTACCGACCATCTCATGCCGATTATGTGTACGACAAGAAGTACGGTTTCCGTGATTACCGTGGTGGCGGAAGAAGCTCTGCCCGCGAAACGGCCAGCAGGGTAGTGGCAGGGAGCATTGCAAAGCAATTTTTGACCGATGTAAAAATAAATGCCTTTGTTTCCCAAGTGGGCGAGATGAAATTAGACAAATCTTATCAAGAATTGGATTTTTCCAAGATTGAATCCAATGCCGTTCGTTGTCCCGATACCGAAATGGCGCAAAAAATGGAGGAGTACATCAAATCCATTAAAAAAGAGGGAGATACCATTGGTGGTGTTATCACCTGTGTCATACAAAATGTACCCATTGGTCTTGGAGAGCCGGTTTTTGATAAACTACATGCCCGATTGGGAGAAGCAATGTTGTCCATCAATGCCGTAAAAGGTTTTGAGTACGGGAGCGGTTTTGCCGGTGTTGCCATGAAGGGGAGCGAGCATAACGATGCTTTCAATACCGATGGCACTACAAAAACCAATCGTAGTGGCGGGGTTCAAGGTGGAATAAGCAACGGAATGGATATTTACTTCAGTGTGGCATTTAAACCCGTTGCTACGGTGCTACAATCCTATGAAACCATCAACAAAGAGGGTGAAAAAATTACCACCCAAGGCAAGGGCAGGCACGATCCATGTGTTGTTCCAAGAGCGGTTCCTATTGTAGAAGCTATGGCCGCATTGGTTTTGGCAGATTACTCACTTTTGGCCCGTACCAACAAAATCTAGGTCTGCGTTAGGACGTTTCCAATCAAAAAAGTATCTTTCCGTCCATAATCTTACTTTATGAAGAAATTGGAATTGCACTGGCAAATCCTAATCGGGATGCTACTTGGTATTCTTTTTGGATTTGCAATGACCCAAATTAGCTGGGGCAAGGAATTTGTAAATGATTGGATTCAGCCTTTAGGGACCATTTTTGTAAAACTTCTCAAGTTAATTGCCATACCTCTTATTTTGGCATCCTTGGTTAAAGGTATTTCGGACCTTAAGGACATTTCAAAGTTTCGAAATATTGGCCTCCGTACAATTGGAATATATATAGTTACCACGGTTGTCGCCATTACGATCGGACTTTTGTTGGTAAATGCAATGAACCCGGGCAGTGGAATTTCGGAAGAAACGGTGACCAAACTCACCGATACTTATGGAAACGATGCAGGGGTTACCTCCAAGCTGGAAGAGGCTTCCCGACAAAAGGATAGTGGTCCCTTACAATTCTTGGAAGATATGGTGCCCGATAATGCATTGGCGGCCATGACGGATAATGCTTTGATGCTTCAGGTGATCTTTTTTACTATTTTTCTTGGTATCTCTATGCTGTTGATTGGAGAGGAAAAAGCAAAACCACTAAAAAATTTCTTTGATTCTCTCAATGATGTGGTGCTCAAAATGGTCGATTTGATTATGTTGACCGCTCCGTATGCCGTATTTGCTTTGTTGGCAGGAGTAGTGGTGTCTTCCAGTGATCCTGAATTGTTATTGGCGCTACTTAAATATGCCGGAGTTGTTCTATTGGGTCTTGCACTTATGATTGTTTTTTACTCCACCGTGGTTGCACTTGTTACCAAAAAGAACCCGTTTTGGTTTTTAAAAGAAATAAGTCCTGCACAACTGTTGGCTTTTTCCACCAGTTCCAGTGCGGCTACCTTACCTGTTACGATGGAAAGGGTAGAGGAACACATTGGGGTGCACAAAGAGGTATCCAGTTTTGTGTTGCCCGTAGGTGCCACCATCAACATGGACGGTACTAGTTTGTACCAAGGTGTTGCAGCCGTATTTATTTCACAAGCGCTTGGTTTTGACCTGACTTTTGGCAATCAGTTGACCATTGTATTGACAGCTTTGTTGGCTTCCATCGGTTCTGCGGCCGTTCCAGGTGCGGGAATGGTAATGTTGGTAATTGTATTGGAGTCCATTGGTTTTCCTGCCGATAAATTGGCCATAGGTCTGGCCTTGATTTTTGCCGTTGATAGACCATTGGATATGTGCCGAACCGTGGTAAATGTTACCGGTGATGCCACAGTTTCCATGTTGGTCGCCAAATCTGTTGGCAAACTTGGTGACCCGCATGTAGAGGAATGGGATGATCATTTGGATGAGGTAAAAGGAAAAGATAGTTAATCCAAAAACTTTGCTTTTAACTCAGGGGTAGGAATCATACAGGTATCCTGTTTTCCAAACCATTTATAGCGGTTTTTGGCAATAAAATCATAGATTCCATTTCGAATGGAAGTAGGGACCCATGTAAAAACGGCGGTCAATTTCCATAATCCACCAAGGTCTTGGGCAATTTCCAATGCAGCATCGGATTTAGTATAGTAAGCCACGCCAGGTTCTATAAGGATAATGGAATCTACCTGACTGGTGTCAATATGGCGTTGGTTCACCAATTGTTGCCCCACATCACTTTGTAGGGCCGCATAGCGGAATACATCTTTTTTGTCCCGTTTGATCACAAACTGAACCGAGCTGTTGCAAAGGTTGCACACACCATCGAACAGGATTATTTTTTTGTTTTCCAGCTTGTTCATAACACTTGGCTAAAACCTGACATCCGCAATGCTGCTGTTTTTATCAAATTCTGCTTTTGAGAATGGACAGAGCGGTAAAATTTTCACGCCTTTATCCCTAGCAAACGCTACAGCTTCCATTACCAGCATTTTTCCATATCCTTTTCCTCCGAACGCTTCTTCTATTCCCGTATGGTCTATGATAAATTTTGTTGTTCCGGCCCAAGTGTAGGTCATCTCACCAGCAAATTCACCGTCATCATAAATTACAAACCTACCTTTTCTTTGATCTTCTTCTCTCTCTATTTTAACCAAAACACGCTACTTTTTTATGCTCAATGCTCCCGAAGGACATTTTGCTACTTGATTTATTAACTCCTGACTAGTGGCATTTTCAGGTTTGACCCAAGGCTTCTCTTTTGGTTTATACACTTTGGGCAATGTTTTTACACATATTCCAGAGTGAATGCATTTTTCGGGTTGCCATAATATGGTAACCTCTCCGTTGGTGTATTCTTTCTTTGTCATAATTGTTGGGGTTTAGTTCTCATTATCACCAACCAATGTTTTTGGGCATACATAGGTTTAGAAACAAAATGGATACTGAACCAGCTTAAGTAAAGATAATATAGTTTACTCGATAATCGAGATTTAAACCTGACGTCAGTCAGGTTTTATTGCAGTTACTTTAGTTTCTATAAATTTTTTGGATGGTCCCCTCTCCGGTCTCCCCAAGGGGAGCAGTTTCCCTCCTTTGGAGAGGATGTCCCGAACCTGTTTGGGGAGATTAAGGGAGGACTTGATGCCAGATGACAAAGAATTCCATTCTTTTGAAAACTATGGATTTCAAATCCATAGGAGTGGTTTTATTTTTATATGCATTTTTCCCTTCTTCCAAAATAGCTGTCAAATAAATTTTGTCGATATTCTACACATAGTAGTCATGGATTCGTTTACCTTGTTGGAAGAAGCGTTTAGCGATTTTTAAGTTCGATAGATTTTTTTTTGACCTTGCACCTTACATTGTTGAATTCAAAATAAATTTGCGCAGTTAAGTGGTTGCATATATTTTTGCAGTCAAATAGCTGCGTAAATGGAATTACGAAGAGATGTTTTTCAGGCCATTGCCGACCCGACCCGTAGGGCCATTATTGCCATGGTGGCACTCAACGCCATGACACCGGGAGCCATTGCGGCGGAATTTGATTCATCCCGGCAGACCATTTCCAAGCATATCCGAATACTTACCGAATGTGAACTACTTAACCAAGAACAGCAGGGGAGGGAGATCTACTATCATTTCAATCCACAGAAACTAAAGGAAATTGCCGATTTTATAGCACCTTTTAGGGATATGTGGGACGATAGGTTCAATACGCTCGAAACCATTATGAAAAAACAACTGCCCAAAAAATAATATGGAACGAAAAACCAAAGTCCATGCTGAGGACAGAAAACAGGAAATTTGGATTACCAGGGAATTTGAACTGCCCGTGGCAACGCTTTTTAAAGCGTATGAAAAACCTGAAATCGTAGAGCAATGGATGGGTACCCAAGTACTAAAACTTGACAATCGGAAACACGGTAGTTATCAGTTTGAAACCACCGATCCGAAGGGAAACAAGCATCGGTTCAATGGAACCATACACGAATTTGTACCAAATCTAAAAATCATCAGGACCTTTGAAATGGAAAATGCTCAGTTTCCGGTCCAGTTGGAGTTTTTAGAATTTGAGGCCCTTACCGATACAACGAGCAAGCTCACCATACACATGATCTATAAATCGGTGGATGATCGGGACCGTATGCTAAAACTACCCTTTGCTCAAGGGGTTAATATGGCACATAACCGCTTGCAGGAAGTAATGGAACAGTTATAATAACAAGTCTCCAACGATAAGAGCTTTTTCCTGTCACATTGAGCGAAGTCGAAATGACAGGAAAAAGTTTTGCAAACACAAAAGCCTAAAAAATCATATCATGACAAAACGTAGTAAAATTATTTATTGGGTAGCCACCGTTTGGCTAGCCCTGGGAATGACCTCCACAGGCATTGTACAATCAATTGAGATGGAAGAGGAGGTTGAAATGATGGAACATTTGGGTTATCCGTTGTACTTTCTTCATATTATCGGGGTATGGAAACTTTTGGGCTTTGTGGCCATTCTAATTCCCAAGTTTCCCGTACTCAAGGAATGGACCTATGCCGGTTTTGTTTTTACAATGACAGGGGCTATTTTTTCCCATTTGGCGGTAGGTGATGGGGCCGCTGATTTCTTTGGACCTTCCTTGTTATTGGCATTGACCCTGATTTCTTGGTATTTTAGACCAGCTGGCAGAAAAGTTATCACAACACAAAACCAATAACTCCATGAACCCAAAAGTTGATTTCTTCTTTGAAAAAACATCCCAATGGCAGGAAGCCTATCGACAATTACGTAAAATAGTCCTCGATACGGGCCTTACCGAAGCACTTAAGTGGGGTGTGCCCTGTTACACGTTTCAAGGGAGCAATGTGGTCTTGATCCATGGATTTAAGGAGTATTGTGCGCTGTTGTTTCATAAGGGTGTTTTGCTGAAGGATATCGAAGGAATTTTGATTCAACAGACCAAAAATGTGCAATCGGCCCGCCAGATTCGATTTACCAATGTGAAGGAGATTTTGAATATGGAAAAATTGTTGAAAATCTACATCCATGAAGCTATTGAGGTGGAAAAAGCCGGATTGGAAGTCAAAATGAAGAAAACCACTGAATTTGATATGCCCGAAGAGCTTCAAAACAAACTGGATACCGATACAGATTTTAAGACCGCTTTTGAAGCATTGACCCCAGGGCGCCAACGCGGGTACATGCTCTATGTTTCACAAGCCAAACAATCCAAAACCCGTGTATCGAGAGTAGAGAAGTCCATCCCTAAGATTTTTGAAGGGAAAGGATATAACGAAATGTAAACCATCAACAAAAAGTACCATGCGAAGAATTGTTCCCAATATGTATTCCGATAATCTGGAAGCGAGCAAGGCTTTTTATCTAGATTTCTTGGGGATGGAGTTAGCCATGGACCTTGGGTGGATCATAACGTTTGCCTCCAAAGAAAACCCAACGGCCCAAATCAATATTTTTAAGAATGAATGGAGAAGCCACAAAACCGGACAATACAGCGGTTTTTCTGTCCATTGAAATATCCCGGGACCAAATATACACAGGTGAGTGGGAGGATGACAAGCGTAGCGGAACCAGTAAGTTTTACGATGCAGAGGGCGATGTGGTCGCTGGTGGCAAGTGGAACGACGATAAGTTGGTAAATGTCAACAAAAAGTAATGGCAAACAGTCAAAAAAAACTGTTGTTTTAATTCTAAGTTGCAGTAAATAAAATAAAAACAAACTAGCATTAGCTAGGCTTCGGACGGTTTTTTTAAGAAACCAATGTTCCTCTCATTCTTTTAACCATTTTATACCCTGTATATTTGCAATGTTTTGATTATAAAATTATAAACTATAATTATGAGTAAAGTAAAAGAAAATGATACCGTAAAGGTACACTACACGGGTAAATTAACTACTGGACAGGTTTTTGACAGTTCGTTGGAAAGAGAACCCATGGAAGTAGCCTTAGGTCAAGGGCAACTTATACCAGGATTTGAAAAGGGACTTATAGATATGGCTGTTAATGAAAAGAAAACCATTACCATCGATAAGGAAGATGCGTATGGAGAGGTTAACGAAGCGCTTTTTCAAAAAATATCAAAATCACAATTGCCAGAAGATCTTAAGCCAGAAGTTGGGATGGGATTGGTAGGTTCCAATGCACAAGGGCAAGAACAACAGTTTCGCGTTGCAAAAGTAGAAGAGGAAGATATTATTATAGATGCCAACCACCCGTTGGCGGGCCAAGATTTGGTGTTCGACCTTGAAGTGGTCGAGATACTTTAGTGTAACAACAACATAGAGAATAAAGGTGCCCTGTCAAAACGATGGGGCTTTTTTTGGGTCTACGTCCTGCTCATGGGTAAACACTTTGCTTGCTGTCCCACATGGATGGCTATAACCGCTTGGCCCAGTTCTGAAAACGCATCCGCAGGGAGGTAATGGAACATATAAATGGCCTTGTCCAACCATCTAAGAACATAGTTCAATTCGGGTAGAAAATTTTTGCTTTTGGCCGGGGCAAGCGTGGGCAAATTGTGTGGAAAAGAAAAAGCGCGTAGCATATTGCTTTTGTAAAACAATCGAGCGTTTGCGCACGTCAATTAAATATAACGAAAATTATAGGTACAAATGAAAGGATGCGGGGTAGTCGACCGCTAGTTAATGTTTCATGACCCTGTTGAAAATTCTAATAAATAGCCCTGACACGAGGGATATTTTACAAAATGGAAAATTATAGCTTACGCAAGGCGAAATCCTTAAAATGCAACACGACGACATTTGTACTATAATTTATGTTATGTAAAATAGAAAATATAGGGAAGCAAAACAATACTCCCCTAAGTCCCTTATTTGGCCAAAACCATTAATGGCACCTTTGCTTTTCTAATTACCGATTTTATAGGGCTCGGTTTAAGCTTAAAATTTTTGCCGCTTTTGGGCACGCACAAAAGTTGTGTATTGGTGCGTGACACATAATTTACGAGACCATCCAGGGCATTGGTTCCTTTTCTAAACTTGTACGAAACTGTTTTGTGCCAAGGATAATTCCGGTTTTGCGATGTTTTCTCGTTAGAAATATCAAAATGTCGCACAGGTTTTTTACTGTCCCGTTTTAGGTCTTGAATTACTTCCAGATTGGTTTCTGCAAGCTCTGCTCCAAAAAATCCCAAATTAATGTCCTCAAACGAATGGAATTTATCGTCCTCGCCTAAAATCAGCACATTGGTGTTGTTCGTCAGGTTAATTACAAAATCCGTAATACTTTCAGAAAATATTCCCAATCTTGGCCTGCACTTGCCTAAAACCAAAATATCCGGGTTTTGGAGCGCCAAATAATCCCTGACCCTATTTTTTACGTTGCCATACTCCAATTTATAGCCAATGGAAAGGTTTTCCTTTTCATTTATCTTGGAAATAAGTTCATTGATCTCCGCTCGTGTAGATCGGTCGTCCTGGTTCAATGTTCGTATGGCGGAGAGTTGGCTGTCCCCTTTAATAATGTTCGTGGTTGGTTTTACATGGAAAACCTCAATGGAGCCCTCTACCCTTTTGGCCAATTCCACGGCACTGTTCAATACAAACGAAGAATTCTTGGACATGTCCAACAAAACGGAGATGCGATATTTTTTTTGATTCCCTTCCATAGATGTAGTTTTGATGATTCATTCTAAGATAGCACCAAAACCCTTAATTTTCAATGGTTTAACGTTTGATTAAGATAAAAAATGTGATATTGCTAAAATAAGGCCGCTCATAGTGCATTTTGATAAAAAATCCGTCATTTTAAGTGGTTTTTGGTGGTTGAGCAAAGTCGAAACCAAAGAAAAATGTATTGAGAAAAGAATTTTCTTATGCATAAACCTTGTTCCCGAAATTTTTTCTTTCTGAAAAAACTAGAACAGACGGTTTTTAACCATAAAAATCAGTTTAAAATAAGTGCTTTATTTTTTTTACCCATTTCAAAGGAATATTGTATGGTGCATATCGCAGCGGCACATCCAACCACGTACCTCGCTTTATTATGGATTTATGATGGGAAAAAAGGTCGAAAGTGTGCTTGCCGTGGTACCCCCCTATCCCCGATTGACCTACCCCGCCAAAGGGTAAACCCTTGTTGCTGATATGTACCACCACATCGTTAATGGTACCTCCGCCAAAGGAATATTGGCCCATCAAGCGTTTTTGAAACTTTTTATTACTGGAGAATACATAAAACGCCAGGGGGTTCGGGTATTTGGAAATATACTCGTGCAATTCATTTTCTTCTTCATAGGAAATTATGGGAAGAATGGGGCCAAAAATCTCACCGCTCATAACTGGGCTGTCCAGTTGGGGCTCATCCACCAAAGTGGGCGAAATATATTGCTCCTCATCTACAAAATCACCCCCAAAAAGGACCTTTTGCCCTGCAAGCATAGCTTTAAGTTCTTGGTAGTGCTTGGTTGTGGCAATCCGGGCAAAATTCCTCGAGGTTTCCATTTCTTCCCCATAAAATTGGGTGATGTTTTGTTTGAGGTGGCCTACCAAGGAGTCCTTAACGCTTTTGTGCACCAAAATATAGTCCGGGGCAATACAGGTTTGCCCTGCGTTTATAAATGTGCCCCAGGCAATGCGTTTTGCGGCCAGTTTTACGGAAGCCGTTTCATCCACAATACAAGGATTTTTGCCGCTCAGTTCCAAGGTAACCGGTGTTAGGTGTTCTGCAGCACTTTGGTAGACAATTTTGCCCACACGGGTGCTTCCCGTAAAAAAGATATACTCCCATTTTTCCTTTAAAAGCTCGGTAGACACCTCTACCCCGCCTTCCACAACCGTCACATATTCCGGCGGAAATACTTTTTTAATAATTTGTGAGATTATCTTGGAGGTATACGGACTATATTCCGATGGTTTCAAGATGGCGGTATTGCCAGCGGCCAAGGCCCCGACCAAGGGTGCAATGGCAAGCATAAACGGATAGTTCCAAGGCGAAATTATAAGCACTTTCCCGTAGGGTTCGGGCTGGATCCAATCTTTTGATGGAAAGTTGGACAATGAAGCTCCTACACTTTGGGGTTCGCTCCATGAGCGTACATTTTTAATGGCATACTTGAGTTCGGCCAAAACCAATTGGGTTTCGGTGGCCAGGCTTTCAAATTTCGGTTTTTTAAAATCGGCATAAAGCGCATTGCAAATAGCATCTTCTTGATCAAGAATTTCTTGCCGTAATTTTTTGAGGTGGTATTTTCTATATGTGACTTCCTTTGTTTTCTGAGTGGCAAAAAACTCATTCTGGGCCGCTACCAAATGCTTCACCATAAATAAATTGTTTCCTTAAATATAACCAATCTAATTAGGAATCTCGTTAAAATAAAAAGCACCGGTATAGGCCGGTGCTTTTAAAATATATTCTTAAGACGTTTAAAGCGTCATCTCTTCTGTGGCTCCGTTAGGATAGATAATCGTGACAGTATTATCACATTCCCCATTACCAAAGTCCACGGTAACGGCCAATCCATTTTTGGAAATAACCATAGTTCCGGTGGTCATGTACTGGCAAGAAGCGTTTCCTTGCAGGTCTTCCAAAGTTTCCACGGCATAAGTATTTCCATCCGCTTCAACGGTCCAACTGCCCGAAAGGGTAAAAATGGCACTTTCCAAGCTATCACCAAAGGTGATACCGAATGTTTTTGTCCCATTTTCAGAAATTACAGAACCATCTTCCATTTCAACGGACATGTTGCTTACTACCGAAAAAGTAATTGAAGTTTGATCGCTGCTCGCTGACATTTCAAAAGTTCTAGTACCGTTTATTTTGATGTTGCCCACGTAGAAATCTTGATAAGTAGCTATGAAGGCGGCGGTCTCCCCCCCTACCTCGTAAGTAACGGTCACGGTTCCGTTTACGTTGTCCGTTCCTTTGAGCACGCAATTGTTAAAGGTTGCAACAAATCCAGTTTCAGTATATTCGGCTGAGTAGCACTCCCCGTCCTTTGCTGTGGACGTTTTGGCGGTATTTCCTGCAAAAAGTCCTGCTAATGTAGTATCGGCCGCTCCAGCAATATCGTCGGTGGTCAAAATGGTCTTTAATTCCGCTTGGGTAATTGCTTCTCCCTCGCCAGGCTTAGCATCATTACTACAGGATTGAAAACCGATCAGCGCAAAGCTGGCAAAAGTAATCGATAAAAATCTTAGGGTAAGTTTCTTCATTTGATTGTGTATTTACCAAAAAAACGTTGCCATTTACCATTTAGTGTAGATGGCATCGTTAAATCGATGAAATACAGCGGGTATTAAAATATTATTCTTGAAATTATGTTATGTTCAACAAGAGTAAACCACTATGATTTCAAATGCATAGTTTTAAAGAAAAGAATGAAATTCTTTGTCATTTGGCATCAAGTCCTCCCTTAATCTCCCGAAACAGGTTCGGGACAGGCTCTCCAAAAGGATGGAAACTTTTCCCCTTGGGGAGACCGGAGAGGGGGACTATCCATAAAATTACAGGGTTTTACCTTTAACAAGAAAATAAACAAGTTCGGGGCAAGCCTCGGGGGTCAAATCTCGATTATCCCGTAAATTAAGGTTCTATGAAAAAAATCAAATCACATTCGCTATTGCTTTTAACCCTGCTCCCCATCTTATCTTGCAGTGATGATGGTAACGGCGATAATGGCCTAGTGACCTCATAGCTGCATAAAACGACAACTTAGCTCACAGGTACTGAAAACACTGGCACTTCTTATACAATGGTTACATCTCAAAAGTTGGCCAAAAGTCCAATTGGATTAACCAAACTACTATTCTGCAAATGCTTAAGAACATTCGTTTGTTTCGGGATTACACTACCATTTCATAGCTTTTGAATATAACTTGTGCCCAAACTGTTTTATGGACTATCTTTACGGAAATCAACCGATTATGTTTCTTTCCAAATTCCTAAAAGGCTCAATGTTTTAAGTATTCACTTAAAACATTGAAATCGTGAAATATACGAAACGATTTGAAAGGGCTTTTGGACTTACCCCTGAAGGACATATTGATTTTCCAAAGAAAATATCCAATGTTCGTTTATCAAGGATTGACAACTATCTTAAGATGGGTGGCTGTTGTTACTGTTTTCCCCACGGGATTGAAACGACCAACTCGAAGTATTCAAAACGTACCAGGAACTGGAAAAAACATAGGAGAAACCAATACAAGGGATAAATGGTGGTATCCATTTTTTGACGGCACCGCATATTATAATACCGGACTTTCTACTTGAAAAACCTCAAATAGCTTTCTGGACTTTGCAGGAACGACCTTGTAATAGTGTAATGTTCTGTCTCCTCCAAAGATACTTTGTTCATTCCTTTGTCGGTCACCTCATATATATTGGCTCCGGGATATGCCATAAGCATAGGTGAATGTGTAGCTATAATGAATTGGGACATATGGGATTTAAGATGTTCTTGGATAAAATAAAGCAAGGACAACTGTTTGGATGGTGACAAAGCGGCCTCCGGTTCATCCAATAGAAATATCCCGTTTCCATTTATAGTATCGTCCATTATCTTCAGGTAGGCCTCCCCATGAGAAAAACCTTGTAGATCCTGACCATAGTTCAATCGCATTCGATAAATCTGATAGTTTTGGTTGTCCTTCATTTCTTGGATGATATGGTCTGGAACTTCTCCATAAATATCCTTGAAGGATTCATGGAGCCTGGCATCCTCTCTGTCGATACTGTTCAAGAGGTCACCAAAGTCCTCTGCCCTGAAGAAAAATCCTCTGGGTTTTTCAATTTTCCAATCTAAATGCAGATATGGCGTCAACGAACGGGCTGCCTTGAAACAATTTTTACCATACCCAAATCCATCCATATGTGGTAATTGTAAACGAAGTGCCAATGTTTCGAGCAATGTGGACTTTCCGGTACCGTTATCACCTATAATAAAGGTAACAGGTGCGGATACATCAACGTCCTTTGCAAACTTTATTGCACTGACATCATAGGGAAACGGATGGGTTCTTTCTGTAGTTATGCTAAGTGATGTGAGGTAAGACATAGCCTTGTCTGAGATTAACTACTTGATTTTGACGAAAGTTCTTTTTCTACTCTATAAAAAGAGGTCTTACCGATTTTTGCCCGTTTGCAGGCCAAATCAATCGATACTCCTTGATTCCCGTACAGATGCTTGGCATAATGGTACTTTTCGATTGTTTCAATCTTCGACCCTTTGGGCCTGCCCAACAACTTGTTCCGCTTTCTTGCATTATCAAGCCCCACCTTTGTGCGTTCACTGATAAGGTTGCGTTCGAATTCCGCAACTGCCGCAAAAATCTGTAATAAAAATTTACCGTTGGCCGATGTGGTGTCGAATTCCGGTTCGCTCAAGCTTTTGAAATGTACCCCTGCCTCATTGAACCTATCAATAAGTTCAACCATATTTTTCAGCGAACGGAAAACCCTGTCGTTTTTATAGGTAAGGATAGTGTCCCCCTTTCGCATATATCTCAGCATTTCGTTCAATCCTTTTCTGTCGTCCCGGGTACCGCTTGCTATATCCTTATAAATTTTCTCACAACCAGCATTTTTTAACAGATCGATCTGTGCTTCAAGCTTTTGCTCGGGTGTCGATACCCTGGCATATCCTACTACCATTTTTAGTTCCGTAAAAGGTTATATAACGAAACTACTAAAAAGAACGATAAATGGAACTAGGATAAGATATTTTTTTAGGGCATTTCGGTTGTACCGAAAAACGGCCGATTAATAGGACCATAATTATGATTTATAACGGCCTAGGATTTTCACTTTAAAGAGCTAAATAATGAAATGTATATTTTGTAACAACGTAGAGCGAATTGAAAAGCGTATCAGAAACAATTTTGACAAGAAATTTCACTACATTGTTCTTTTGTAAATCGAATGATGAGCTTTCCTTTACTTGCCGGTATTGCAGCTTCAATATTACATGTGGTTTCAGGACCAGACCATTTGGCTGCGGTTACCCCTTTGGCGATTGAAACGAGACGAAAAGTCTGGAAAATAGGTTTGTTCTGGGGTTTTGGACATCTGACCGGAATGCTTTTGATAGGGTTGCTTTTTCTCCTATTTCGGCAATACATTCCAATAGAGAAAATATCGGAACATAGTGAACAGCTAGTTGGCGCCGTTTTAATTGTCGTGGGACTCTGGGCATTATACAGTATTTTCGGCAAAAGAAAAAACCACAAACATCCGCATGTGCACAATGCGGAAGAGCCCTATATTCATATACACAAACATCCGCATGTGCACAATGCGGAAGAGCCCTATATTCATATACACGAACATGAGCATGACAAAAACATGCTAAACCATGGTCACGCTCATAGCAAAAAGGTTAAGCAAAATCAATGGACTTCTTTTGGGATTGGGGTTTTACATGGACTCGCAGGAATAGCACATTTTGTTTTACTCCTTCCGGTATTGGGATTTGAAAATAAATTTGATAGTATTCAATACATCATTGGCTTCGGATTAGGAACACTATTGGCTATGACGATTTATACATTCTTACTTGGACAATTAGCGAGGTACTCCAAAAAACAAAACAGTAAATCTCTTTTTAAAATGGTGCGCTTATCGGGAGGAGTTTTCGCAATTGCTATAGGTGTTTACTGGCTGTATCTTAGTCTTTAGAGCTTTAAATCCGTTATCACTACCCGATGATTTCCAGTATCGGCAATGATTAGTTTATTTTCTTTTGTAGTTATTGAAAAAGGCCAATACAAGGAGCTTGAAGTTCCCATCAAGGTTTCTTTATTTTCGCTTCCTGTTTTAAAATCTCGTTTCCCAATGACCGCTGTTGCTTCGGGATTGTTTTTCGTTGGGATTTTATCAAACCATAATACTCTACTATTCCCAGTATCATTTACTAGTATCCCGTCTTTATAGAAACAAGCATCATATATCCAGTTTAACGATTTTGAAGAGGGAAACAAGCCAAACTGATTTTGTCCACAAGCATCAAAATCGGCTTGTCCAATAATACTATCCGCTGGTTTTGAAAATGCTTTGTCAGCATCATTCCAAACTAATGAACGGTAGAATTGAGTGTCGGCTACGACCATTTGTCTTTTGGCATTTACCTTAACGGAATAGGGCCAAATGGGTTCATGATTTTCATAATCCCTGTTCGTGAAATCCGGTTTTCCTATGACTTCATCCGCCGGAGCAAAATTGGTCATTGGAATCCCGTCATAGAACAATATCCTCCGATTCCCTGTATCTGCTATCCAAAGGCTTTCTCCATCTGAGAAAACTCCGTACGGCCAGTTTAAGGTTTGTGCAGAAGGGTCGTTTCCAATACCCGAAACGTTGGGTTGATTTGATTCAAAATCGGGCTGCCCCAACACTACATCCGCTGGCTGCCCATTTTGAGTGGGTAACGAATGCCAAATAAGCACGCGATGGTTCCAAGCATCTGCAACGATAACGATAGTGCCATTGCTCCATATTCCCGATGGATAATGTAATGTACTTGCAGTTGCAATTCCACCCGCATTACGACCCGTTTCTGTGGCATCGACCTGACCCAAAACAATATCGGGTTCTTGATATTCTGTCTTGGGAATTTCATTCCAGATAAAAATGCGATTACGCCCCGTATCGGAAACAAAGAGTTTATTCTCCATAGTAAAAACTCCTCTTGGAGCCAAGAATGGCATTTCCTCGGAACCTTTAAAAACATAAGAATCGGTAACATGTTTGCCTAGCGTTTCAAAATTCATATTAACAAATTCTAGGCAATTGTTCTCCGGGAAGCATACTTATAACCCTCTTACCTCCTATTGCACTTTCCATAATGACTTGTTTGGGATGTTCCGCAACGACGCTTCCTATAATACGAGCATTTTGACCATTCTCATCTTCTTGCAAAGCAGTCAAAACGGCATCTGCTACAGACTCAGATACGAAAGCAATAAAGAGTCCTTCGTTTGCTACGTATAAAGGGTCCAAGCCTAATAATTCGCAGGCACTTGCCACCTGTTCATCCATAGGAAAATCTCTTTGAAACAAGTCGATACCTATTTCAGAAGATTGTGCAATTTCTTTCAATACTGTTGCAACACCACCCCGTGTCGGGTCAGTCAATAAATGAATACTTTCTCCAAACAGCTCAATCAATCGTAGTATGGTATGATTTAGATTGGTGGTATCACTCTTGATTTCAGAGCCGAATTCTAAACCTTCACGAACCGACATGATAGCCATTCCGTGAGATGCAACATTTCCACTAATAATTATTTTGTCTCCTACGGATATATTTTTTACGCGGATATTTGCTTTGGGATGAATAGGTCCGACACCTGAAGTGTTCACGAAAATTTTGTCGCCCTTACCCTTTTCAACCACTTTAGTATCGCCAGTAACGATTTGCACGCCTGCTTTTTCACAAGCGAATTTGATGGCTACCAGAATATCCCAAAATTCTTTTACTGGAAGTCCTTCCTCAATGATAAAACTTAACGAGAGATATTTGGGCGTAGCCCCGCACATTGCCAGATCATTGACCGTTCCGTTTACGGCCAACTCTCCAATATTTCCCCCGGGGAAAAATATGGGAGACACTAAAAAGCTATCTGTAGAAAAAGCCGTTTTGCCATGCAACTCTAAAAATGCACCATCATGGCGTTCGTCGAGGATATCGTTTTTCAGCAGATCAAAAACACCACTATCTAAAAGTCTGTTGGTTAGTACTCCGCCACTTCCATGCCCTAAAGTGATGACATCAAAGTCAAGTTTAGGCATGGGGCATTGCAGCTGCACGCGTATTTTGTTGTTCTCCGGCATTTGGTTTCGATTAAGCTTCAACTAGTCCGGAAAAGTGATAATAGGCAGCACAAGCCCCTTCACTACTGACCATGGGCGCACCAAGTGGATTTGTAGGTTTACACGCTTTACCAAATTGAGAGCACTCAAAAGGCTTTTTGATTCCCTTCATAACCTGACCTGAAATACAGTCTGGGTTTTCAGGTGCCTCTTCAATCGTGACACTAAATTTTTTTGTAGCATCAAACGCTGCATATTTCTCACGAACGGCATAGCCGCTATCAGGAATTTCCCCAATACCCCGCCACATCTGATGTCTAACTTCAAAAACTTCATCAATGACTTTTTGAGCATCACGATTACCTTCCTCCCGAACGATTCTAGCGTATTGATTTTCAACTTCAGACTTACTTTGCTCTAATTGACGGATAACCATCAAAATACCTTGCAGCACATCTAAAGGTTCAAAACCCGTAACCACGATCGGCACTTTATATTTGGCCGATATTGGATGATACTCCGTATTGCCCATTATGGTACATACATGACCAGCAGCCAAAAAGCCATCTATTTTACTTTCCTCATCATCGATTACCGCTTTTATTGCTGGTGGCACCAAGACATGCGATGCCAAAATAGAATAGTTTTTTACGCCTCTACGATGCGCGTGCACTACCGACAAGGCATTTGCCGGAGCCGTTGTTTCAAAGCCAACGGCAAAGAAAACAACTTCTTTATCCGGATTGTCTTCGGCAATTTTTACAGCCTCTAAGGGAGAATATAAAATCCGTACATCGGCTCCTTCTGCTTTTGCTTCAAGCAAACTTTTTTGAGAACCAGGCACTCTCAGCATATCTCCAAAGGAGCAAAGAATCACTCCTTTGTCTGAGGCGAGATACACCGCTTTATCGATTAAATTCAAAGGAGTCACACAAACGGGGCACCCGGGTCCATGAATCATAGTAACCGAATCCGGTAACATTTCAATGATACCATTTTTCACAAGGCTATGTGTTTGCCCACCACAAACTTCCATAATCGACCAAGGTCTAGAAACGGTGTTCTTTATTTCTTCCAAATATTTTTTTGCGAGTTCAGGGTCGCGGTATTCAGACATGTATTTCATCTGTAGATTTTTATTTTTATTAATTGGTCAGATGTAATTCGCTCAATTTGCAAATTGAATGTAATGTTTGTAATGGATCATTTCACGGCAAACGGTTTTAATTAGTTTTTGGCAAATATTCATCTACATCGGTAAGGTCTCCCAGTTCCCCAATCTCTTCCAGATACTTAAACGTTTTTTGCGCTTCTTCTTCATCTACTTTGCTGATGGCAACACCAACGTGTACCAATACATAATCGTCAATATCGGCATCAGGCAGCATTTCTAAACTGGCCTCTTTGGTTATACCGCCAAATAACACTTTAGCCATGCGCACCTTGCCATCATACTGCATTTCAATACTCTTGATTTTACCTGGAATCGCTAAACACATAATTTACTTTTTAATATGCTGATAATAAGATAACTGACCGAACGAAATATTCTCATCGTTACTAGACAATATACGATTAAATTTTAACTTTATTCCCGAATTTTCAGCTAGTTTTATAAGCTTTTCGATGAGTACAGCATTTTGAAAAACCCCGCCACTACAAGCAATACAACTAAAATTATGCTGCTTTGCTATATTAAAAATCACGCGCGCTAGCGTATGAATAAAACTATTCGCAATTCTTGGAATTGAGAAACCATCTACCATAGCTTGATGAATATTTTGAATAATTGTTTTTGTTGGAATGTTTTCAAATACTACCCCTGCTAAAAAATCAACTTCATCATTTCCAACATACATTCTTGCTTGATTTTCTAATAGCATTGCAGCCTCACCTTCATAGCTAGTCACATCTATTATACCCAACAAGGATGCAACCGCGTCAAACAAGCGTCCTACCGATGATGTTTTCAATGGGTTGTTCTCCAACATTTTTAAATAGACTTTCCATTCCGTTTCGGAAAACTTCTTCCTGGCAATTTCCTTTTCTGCATTGGGAAGTATACTGAGAAAGGACAATCTTGGTTCTTTCGCCATTTTATCAGCAGCCAACCAATCATAATATTCAAAGTGAATCAGCCGTTCCATTTCGTGATTTTGATACGTAAAGGACTCGCCTCCCCATATCATATTGTCTTCTCCAAACCCAGTTCCATCCCAAACTAGACCTAGTATTTTTTCTTTGGAATCAAATAAATCGTGTTCGCCTAAAACACTTGCAAAATGGGCTTTGTGATGTTGTATGGAGATATATTCCGCATTCCATTTTTCAGCCAACTCCCTTCCCAAAATGCTACTTTGATATTGTGGATGGGCATCTATCAAAATTACTTCCGGTTGTGTTTGAAACAACTTTTCAAATTGTCCAATACTATTCTGAAATCTTTCGGAAACATCATAGCTATCCAGATTTCCAAGATAAGGACTCATATAGGTATGCGAATTAGGCACAAACGTAAACGTGCTCTTTAAATGGGCACCCATGGCCAGTATCTTTTCGTTTCCCGAAGGTGTCATATTCAGAAAGTTGGGAGCTAATCCACGAGAACGTCGAAGTGTAATTTGATGTTCATCAGTAAACCGAAATACAGAATCATCCTGAGGAAAAGTAACTTCTAAATCGTGATGCAGGAAATAATCAGCCACTCCAGATAGTTTTTGAATTGCTTCTGATTCTTTCGAGATAATCGGGGAGCCATGAACATTTCCACTCGTGGCGATGATCGGAGTACCAAGTTCATCCATCAAAACCGTGAGCAAAGCTGATGATGGTAACATAACACCGAATTGATTCAATCCTGGAGCGATACCATCTTGTTCCAAGTCAGGAATAGACTTCTTCGGGTTCAAAATAACTATGGGAGCTACAGATGAAGTAAGTGCATTTTCTTCTGTAGCACTTAGGTTAAAGTCTTTTTTGATTCTTTCCAAGGATGGATAGAGCAAGGCAAAAGGTTTCGCAGGGCGTTGCTTTTTTTCACGTAAACGTTCTATCGCCGACTTATTATTGGCATCGCAACATAGCAGATAACCATTTGTGTTTTTAAGTGCCAGGATGCTTCCTTTTCGGATGAAGTCGGATGTTTTCTTAACTAGCTCCTTATGGTCTCCATCAAATTGCCTCCCGTCATAATCTTGCAGTTTTAATTGAATCCCACAATCGGCGCAGCCATTCGTTTGCGAATGAAATCGCCTGTCATCAGGATTGATATATTCCGATTGACAAGTAGCACACATTTTAAAGGCAGAAACCGTTGTATTTGACCTCTCAAAAGGAAATTTTGTGGTCGCCGCAAATCTTGGGCCGCAGTTGGTGCATGTGGTAAAAGCATACCCATATCGCCGATTGCTTTTATCCCTAATTTCAGCTTTGCATGATTCGCAAATAGAAAAATCTGGGGTTAACGGAATGTTGGTTTGATGCTTTGCTTCTGAAGGAATTATCTTGAAGCCATCGAATTCTTGAAACGGAATTTCGGAAATCTTATGTGATTGAATGATAGAAATTGATGGAGCATTTTCTAGTAGTTGAACCAGAAAATTAGTTGCTTTTTCTTCGGAGGCATTGATGTGAATTAGTACTCCGTCTTGATTATTGCAAACCGAACCCCTCAATTGAAATTGTTTAGATAAACTATACACAAAAGGACGGAAACCCACCCCTTGTACTTGACCAGAAATAGTAATTTCAAAGGTTTTTTGCATTTAGCCATTATCCTTTCTTCCGTTCAATTTTCTCCAGTAACCAATCACACCAAGCATCTATTCCCTCTCCGTTCGTAGACGAAACTTGTAACACTTCTATTTCATGGTTTACCTCTCGCGCATCCTTGATTACGGCTTCTACTGAGAAAGGCACGTAAGGCAATAAATCGGCTTTTGAAACGACCATCATATCGCTGGTCAAAAACATTTTAGGATACTTTTTGGGCTTGTCATCACCTTCTGTTGTTGCCATTAAGGTAACGCGATAGTCTTCACCCAAATCGAAAGAAGCCGGACAAACCAAATTGCCCACATTTTCTATGAACAATAAATCAATATTCTCCAAGTCGAATTGGTCTAAAACCTGATGCACCATTTGAGCTTCCAGATGGCAAATACCTCCCGTTACTATCTGCAGGGCATGTATGCCGGTCTCCCGAATACGCTCTGCATCACGTTCCGTTTCTAAATCTCCGACCATCACGGCCATTGTTATTTTATCCTTTAGTTTTTCTGCGGTTTTCTGCATTAAGGTGGTCTTACCACTACCTGCTGATGAGGTTATGTTGATTAAAAGAGTATTGGTTTTAGCCATTTCCTTTTTAATAATATCCGCTACAAAATCATTTGCTTTGAGCAAATTGATATTAGTGTTCTCGCATTGCACAGTTCCTCGTGCCGCCTTTGTTGATTTATCTACGCTCATCGTTTTTTTGTGTTTATAAAGACCTAATGGTCTAGTCATCAAATTCTATTTTGTGAATCAACATTTCCTCCCCTTCGATTACATTTTTACTTGGTCGTTCGCAATTTTCGCATAGAAACCTGTAATTCTCCACATTGGTAACATGATCGCAAACTTCACATTGAATTTTCAATTGTGTCGATTCTATTTTCAAAGCAACGTTCTGAAATCTGCCATCCCTTAAATGATAAACATCATATGCGTTGTGTAGCAAACGCGGTTCTATGTTCGAAAGGATTCCCACTTTCAGGTGAATTGCTTTCATCTTCTGGAGTTTCTCAGCTTCAAACTCTTGTTCCAAAGTCGCAATAATGCTATTTACGATAGATGTTTCGTGCATAACCCTCCTAAATTAAACTTTTTACTTTTTCCAATTCTTGGAGATGCTTCTCAGCTTGTTCTAGTATACCAGCATCTGTCACCAAAGTTTTCACTTCCTCGGCTTTTTCCTTCATTTCTTCATATTTTTTCAACTCCTCCTCACTAGTTTCGTTATGTGTAAGCCATCCCAATTCCAATTGATTCATCAAGGTCAAAGCACGTTCAAAGGGATATGCTTCTGCCGTTCTCACCTCAAGCGCTTCCTCAAACAGACCAGCTGCTTTTTCAAGATTGTCATGAATTTTTGCTGGAGGAAAATGCATTAACGCTGTCGCATAATTATGACTTGCCATTGCATTTTCATACGGATACTTATCTTTTGTATAAAAAGCCAGAACTTCTTTGAAGGATGATGCACAAAAGGCCGTCCACATTGGTTTCTCGTCAGCACCTACCGGAATTTCAGAATAAATTAACGCCAGATTGTGATGTACATCTGCAAATTTCTGAGGATGTGTATCTCGCTTGAACACTTTCAATACATCCTGAAAAGCATTAATGGCTGCTTTATAATATTGAGGACTTCCATTCTTTGACCAAGTATATAATAGAATCGCTTTTTTGAATCCGGCCTCTCCCAAGAACTCCGGAATATCTTCTTCTTTAAAATATTGAATCGCTCTATTAATAAGTTCTTTGGATGCAACAAAGTCTCCCTTAAAATTGGCAATTTCTGTTGCATCGACCAACAACATTCCTGCCTGTATTTTCAGGTCTTTTGCTTCGAATTGAGCAATGGCCTTTAACTGCAGTTCATGAACTTCTTCTAACATTTGACTATCATAAGGCACTTGTAATTGTGCCATTAAAATTCCCGCTAAATGGGTATTCATTGCATTTTTGGCATCTTCTGAAATGGCAATTTCGAATTGTTCTTGCGCCAGTTGTTTTGCCTCCTGCAATTCACCAGAATCGAGAAGTAAATTTAGGTAGTGTTTAGCCGTAAATACCTTGACTTCATCATTTTCAGCTTTGGAAAGTGCTTCAGAAAACTCTTTTTTAAGTCCCTCATTGTTTTTGGGGTTTTCTACGACACCATAATAACTTAGAACTGCACTGTTGTGCGGCGATGTATTGTAACAAAAATCTACCATGTCAGGCGAAATCTCATAACCGAATTGCAAATGTGTTGCAATCAAAAGGTGGTGGTATAGCGGATGTTCTTCAGAAACAAACTCAAAGGCCTTTTGATGATTTCCAAGCTTATAGAAAACCAAGGCCAGTAGATTTTGCCTGTTAAATGGAGTCGCAGGAAATATATAAGGCGGATCCAAATCATACCAATCTAAAGGAACTGTAATTTCATCCGATGCTACCACCAAGGTTTTCAGGTCATCTATAGTTTCAGCGTCCTCGGTTATGCCAACCAACTCATCCAATCTATCTACCGATGCAATCGCCTTCTGAACCTTTAGGATGGCATCAGTTGTTGTTAATATCGTAAGCATCTTTGTCTACTTTTTGTGTACCTCGTGGGTCTTTTGCAGCTGTTTGCTGTATATTTCTACCATAGATTTCAGCGAGTCGTTCCGAACGGTAATCACCGATAACTTGAACCAAAACCTCGTTAGGGTCTTGGGTATTTATAAATATGAGCGAAACCTCCCAACGTCCTTTTACAGGGGTAACCTTGTACTGCACCTCGGCATCTATTAGCCAGTCGTTTTTTGGTTTTGTCATGAGATACTCACCTTTATCAAATTCGTTTTTTCAATGATTTCATAATCCAAATCCCTGTCAGTCATATCTAAATCATTGTCTATCAATATCTCTCGAATAGCTAGGGTTTTATCACCTTTTAAATTACGTGATTTCAATAGAAACTGAGTCGGTTTGTACATTTTAACGAACCATTGACTCGAAACAGGAGTGATTAAAACCTTACTCTGCTCTTCCACATAGGTGACATACGCGTAATGAATGTCTCCGAAGATGGGTTGAATCAATTCATTGTCCAAATAAATATGTGAAGTCTTCAGGGTGATTTTAGCACTCACGTAGATATCTATAAATTTAATTCTTCCAAAATATGTTGTACGACTTTATCACCTGCTTCCTTCACCACGTCACTCAAATCAACTTCTAGCTTGGTATTTTCAATCGCCACTAAATACACTTGAATATCTTCTGGATACTCATCTTGTAATATTTTTTTCGTGTACGATAAAGCCTGGTCCCATTTCATTCCATGGAGAAAAACCATCGGGTCATCTTGAGGTGCTTTCATTACTTCTTCCGCTGGGACTTTAAACAAAGTACCCACAGGTTCATTGCTATTCAGAACTGCATCTGCCAAAATAATCTTATCATGGCCTTTTAAACCAAAAAGTACTTCAAAGGCAGCTGTACCCATATCGATAATGCTTATGTCGTCAGAATCGGGAAGTTTTTCCCGCAACTGTTCTATTACATAAATGCCTACTGCATCATCGCTGCGCACCGGATTTCCAAATCCCATTATTGCCGTTTTCATCTATTTTTCTTTCTATTAAAGTAAAAAACTTTCCCGAGGTCACCCTCAGGAAAGTCTCAAAAAAACTACATGTCAGAAGTTATAATTTGAATCTTGATAGCTCAACGCCACTTTGCGCATCATGGGCATGTACCGTACATACCAAACATGAATCGAAAGAGCGCGCTACAATACCTACTTCTACTGGATCTAATGGGTCTTCGATCGTTGTGCCCAAAAGAGCGGTCTCAATAGGTCCTGGATTATCATTACCATCTTGCGGACCAACATTCCAAGTTGTTGGGGCCATAACTTGATAGTTTTTGATAACACCATCTTTAATTTCAATCCAATGTGCTAAGGCTCCTCTTGCTGCTTCCGTAGCACCAAAACCTTTGCCGTCTTTCTCAACAGGTTTGGTGTAGAACTCACCATCTAAATCAATTTCAGATAACCATTGTTCAATGAATTTATAGATTCTAGGAGCTTCATGAACTCTAGCAAGAACTCTAGTGAATACGCTAGGCCCTAGCTTTTTCATGATATCACCAAATAAAGGATCTCTAATTTGATGTTCCTTATTATTTGGGTTAGCGTTCATAATCACCCTAGCCAACGGACCAGCTTCAGCAGCATGTCCGTCATAACGCGGAGCTTTTGCCCAGCTATATTGATTATCAAAGTCACTATCATGCAATGTCTGCGATTTCATAGGTGTCGGAAGCGGTTCATCCCAAGGGTGAAGCCCATCTTCTTGGTCTTTATACCACGAATGCTTAACGTGCTCGCTCACTTTCATGTGGTCAAACTCATGATAATTTTCACCATCAAAGAATCCACTTGAGCTAATTAAGGCGTCATTTCTACCTTCAATAGTTGGATTATTATATCTGTCTTTATGCAAGTATGTTCCTGTTGCTAAGAATTTACCAACACCTTGACCGAATTTATCCAAACCAAATTCGATACCCGCACGAATCAACAATCCCAGATCACTATTCTTTTGAGATTCATTTTCTTCGACCCACGCCAACATGTCGTCCCAAGATTTGATTTCCATATAACGCTCGATAGAGCAACCTAACCAAATCGGTTCTAACCAATCGTTTTTAAATTGTGCGAGTATAGCATGAGCTCTGGTAATATCCTTTAAGGTAGGAGCGCACATCACCCCACCCGGCACCATGTAACTTGAGTGGGGCCATTGACCACCGAACAAGGCATAAATCTGAACTGGCAGTCCACTTGCCGTCAATCCCTTTTGAAAGGTTTCTCCGACATAGGCGGACCAGCGTTTTACCACTTCCTTATATAAAGGTTTATCGGCATACTTTTTATTAGCTAAATCCGTGGCGAAAATCGCATAATACCATCTTGGGATACTTTGAAGGGTTTCCGAAGCCTGACCAATCGCTCTCAACAAAAGAGCATTTGGGGTTAGCTTTGTTCCCCAAGCAGTATCTAATGCCGAGGATGCACAATATAGGTGCGACCCTCCACAAATACCACAAATTCTAGGAGTAACAATGAGTCCCGATTGTGGATCCTTGCCTGCCATGATTTTCTCAAAACCCCTGAACATCGCTGCTTGCGTATGGGCGCGTGTGACTTTGCCGTTGTCAATATAGACCTTCACATCCAAATCGCCCTCAACACGACCAACGGGAGATATATTTAATTCTGTTACTGACATTTTTATTCTTTTTCGTTGCTATTATTTTGAACCTTCCTTAACCCTATGGTTTGTAGGTAATACTTTCTGGAAACCGGCCTCTAAATAGTAAGCCAATTTGTTCCTACCCTCTGGGACTTCTTTAGGAAATGTACCCATGTACTTCATGGTCTTAAAAACACTACCTTTCATAAGGTCGTGATGTGGAAAGCCAGGTTCGGTACAGCCCAAACAAGGATGATTAGCTCGGGTTTTACTAGATTGTCTGTTCCACAATATATTGTTACAACTCGCTCTTGTCATTGGGCCTCTACATCCAACCTCGTAAAAGAGGCATCCGTTACCCCTTTGGCCAAATCCACCATCGACTTTTTGTGCAAAGTTGACTACGTTGGTACAACCTGTCTGAACAAAGTCGGTAAAAAACGTTTTTGGCCTGTGGTAATCATCAATAAGCACATCGCCTATCCTTCCCACAGAAATCGCGACAAGAATTTGAGTAATCCAATCTGGGTGCGCAGGGCAACCTGGTATATTTATTACTGGCAAACCACCTTTTGAAACATAGTCAGGGCCCAAGAACCCACCCTTGTTCTTTTTATGGAATTGCATTCCAGTAGATTCACTAGGGTTTGGCGGAACTGCAGGTATGCCTCCCCATGTTGCGCAATCGCCAATAGCGACGACATAGCCCGCAACTTCTGAGAGTTCCTTAATCCAGTCCTTCATCGGACGGTCAGCGAATAAGTTCATGGTTCCTGTGTTATCCGGGCCTTGAATTATCGAGCCTTCAAAAACAAGAATATCCATCTGCACTTTTCCTGCGAGGATATCCTTTAATAGGTCTTGAACTTGGTCCCCAATCTGTAAACCGGTTGTTGGGTGCCATAAAATGTTTAGCCCGAAATCGGTAATAAGTTCTACCACCGTTGGTTCTTCGGCGTTCAAAAAGGACATTGTGTTGCCACTACATGCACCTCCTTGTAACCATAGTACATTTGCCATAAGTCATTTGATATTTATTTTAAAAGTAATGAAAATAAGAATATGATTCTTATTTAACAAAATTTTTAGAGTATTTTGCGTTATTTGGAATATATCTTAATTATTCATGACAACCTCTTAAAATAAAAAGTCTGTAAGCTAATTTAATTTCAGATGAACTAATTGAGTTTCATGAAAGGAACCATTTTTGGTACAGAGGATGATTACCCTACACGGCCAGACCGAGGTTTTTGTCCATATCAAGCTCAAACTTCCCGTAAGGGTTCACATGTGCATGTATCAACGGGCTCAATGCTCGGTAATCTTCTTTTGAAAACCTGTCCATCCATCCGTTCTCGGAAACCACACGTTGGATCATAAGTGTGTTCACATAGACTAAACAGTTCTGGAGCAGATGAAGTGCAAGTACGGATAGTTCCTGTTCTTCCAATCGGTTCGAGGAAACTTCACCACTTTTTCCAAAAAAAATGAAACCGTTGGCAGAGTTCCAATTCTCTATCACGTTCAGCCCCCCGTGTATTTCACGTCTGATGTCCCCATCGGCAAGGTACCTGCAAAGGAATATCGTTTTCACCGCCTTTCCTAGTTCCTGCAGGGCCCTGTATGTCGGATGGCTCTCGTTACCCCTGGTGAACCTCTTTAAAATTGATTCAGGGTCGGCGGTACCCTGTTCCAAAGCAGCGGTATATTTTACCATTTCATCATATTGCCTCTCGATGATTTCCCATTTGATACCTCTATTGAGTATCGGTAAAAGGTTTTTAAGTTCTTTCTTTAGGGAAATATCGGGTAGGTAAAGTTTCTGGGAGGCAATATTCTTCAACCTTGGCATTAGTTCAAACCCCAAGAGCTTGCAAAAAGCAAACGCGACCTCACTCTGACCGTGGGTGTCCACAAACTGTTTTTCCACCTTCATATCGGTACAATGCTTGAGTACACCTTCTATCATATTGGCCACTTCTGATGAGGAACATTTCTTTAGTTGGGAATAGATGCAGGTGGATCGCGTGTCCACGTGCCAATAGATCATAACGCCCCTTCCTCCATACCGGATGTGCCATTCCGCCATCAGGTTCTGGTCCCAGGACCCGAACTTTTTGGAATCGGAGGCACATGAGGTCGTTGCCTCGCCCCAGAGTTTGGTGTCCTTTACGGAGAATACCCCATTGGCCACTTCCCTAATGGCACTGCGCAGGGAATCTTTGTGTACATATACATTCTTTACATGACGGAGCTCCTTGTAGCTTACATTATTACCTGACGCTATTCTTTTAAGTCCCATATTGGTTCCAAGCCCATAAAGAACCAACAATAGTCTTTTTCTGAGCTGTTCCGGTGTCAAACGTTCAGATGTCCGGATACTCTTGAACAATTTTGTGAACCCGGACCAACTGTCCGCTTCGCGAAGGATTTCCAAAAGTGATGTCATTGGCCATCTGGATTGTACATCTCCCTTGAGCGCATTTATGTTCGGTGGGTCCACGAGCGGGTCCATGGGGGAGAGAACAATGTTCTTGATGCCGCTTTGCCGTAATCTTACATACTTGTTGGACGGCAAGTTTTCATTTAACGTTCTCAGTGCGATTTCCATTTCTTCCTTTAATCCCTTGGTAAATTCCACGGGGTCGTTCTCTACGCCCAACCGGTCGTAATAAAATTTCCTGTTCATATTGAAGTCTTTAGGTACATCCTCATCGGGATTACGGTACCTATCGGCTCCTTCAACCCATATTTCCTTGCAACGGAGCCTCTTTCTCAAAGCTTCAAGTACTGCTATTTCATAGTCTATCCGATCCATATCGCCTTTGCCCATCCCTTTGACAAGTTTTACAAAGCTGGGCTTGATGATGTCCGAAGTGGGAATCGAGTCATCGTCCATTGAGAATTTTGAGTTTGGCATAGGGTTCTCCAACAGCCAATCTATCGCGTCCAAAATAGGTACGTGCAGATCGTTGTTCGACCTGAAGGTAAGACTGCCCAATATTTTCGGGACCATTCTCCGATAATGTGAGGAATAACTGGAACGCACCAATCCATGGATTTCATTTTTGAAACCCTTACCGGAATATTTATACTCCTTGACGATATCGGAAAGCTTCGATTTATTTGCAATGGGAAATATTACCCTATTGATGGTTCCTTTAGGGTCCTTCAATGATGCCTCGGCGATTCGGGCCAATATTGTCGTCTTACCATAAACGCGTTTCAATTCCTTTACCAGTGCGGTCTCTACTTTCTTTTTTGCCTTCTTTGATAGTTTTCCCACAATGAGAATGAAAAGATCCACAAGGTCATCTATGATTTTTTGCCTTCTGGAAAAAAGAAAGACACCCATCAGGGTATCCCTAATATATGGTGGGTGTCGCCTTATCTCCCAAGCGGATTCCGAAGCTATTCTTTTGTACAATCTTTCCCTAATCTTGGGATGTATCCCACCGATTTCTTGAATAGGAATTGCGCAATCCTCTATAAATGCCAATTTGTCCAGCTCATCAAGAACGGTTAGAAGGCCAACACGTCCAGGATCTGAACGAAGCCAAGTAAACGAACCCTTTTCGCCTGGATCGCTTCTCAGGCAACGGTCGAATAATTCCGTTGTACCCCTTCCCAACAATGATGCAACCTGATCGAAAAATCTGTTTTCAAATTTCGAGAGTGCAGTGGAAATTATACGGGAAAGTACTTTTTCCGTAGGAGCTGAAAGTTTATGTTCAAAGAACCATTTAAGGCAAACATCTTCGATTTCTGTTTTTGTACTTCCAAAGGGAAGGATGTCGTCAATCAAAAAATCGATAAGATCTTCGCGGTGTTCTTCATTTGTTTTTTCAACGCCCAAGAATTTTAATATTTCTTTACGATGACGTTCTGCGGTTCTTTGCGACCAATCATACTCATTTAAAATAGATTCATTGGTCTCCAACTGTTCACTTAAATGGGAAACCAGACCACTTACCAAACTTGATTTACTTTTAGGAAATGAACCTGTGGATAAATATTGTTTCAATTGGACTGCAAAAGCCAGTTTATGGGGAAAGCTTTTATTCTTCAACAATATTGACTCATCGTAGGTCAGGTACCAATCCTGATACTGGTTTTGTTCCATGTGTTTTTGCCACAAATTAGCATATTTATCTTAATACGCTATATTTGAGATAAATTCGATATCAGTGTTTACAGGGCTTGTGGGCTAAGTTGTCGCTTTATGCAGCTATGAGGTCACTACCCCATAATGGATTTTCCAGCGCAGTCCTTGTAGGCACTTGGGATTTGGTAGAAGTCAATTTAAGTGCTGCTGTGGACTTGGATGGTGATGGACAACTCTCCTCCAATCTCTTGGACGAGGAAACTTGTATTTCGGGAACCCTGGTTCTTAAAGACGACACCACCTATCAATATGAACAATCCAACTTTAACATAACGGCCATTACCAATAATCAATACTATGTGGATTGTTTTGGTACCAATTCATCAACCGGGGCCTGGGCCAGTGATGGCAACGAAATAGCTTTTCAAGGCAGCGTTACTTTGGATGTCTTACAATTGGATGGCAATAGAATTATAAAAAATGAAGATAATGAATTACCGGGAGTAGAGAGCTATGTTTATGAAAAACGGTATTGATTTTTATTGCAGCGCGAATAATTAAATACCCGATACTTGACTTGAAGCCATGGCCAAACAATCTATTTTGAGGGATAAAATAAAAGAGCATTTGTTGCTTCAAATTCAAAATGGAGCGTTAAAAGTGGGCAAAACCATTAACTTGGCCGCCCTTTCCAGAGATACCGGGGTAAGCGTTACCCCTATTCGCGAAGCCTTGAGTCAGTTAGAGCAGGCTCAGGTATTACAAGCCATACCCAATCGCGGTTTTGTAGTGGCAAAACTTTCCAAAACCGAAGTTAAGAACCTTATCGAAATAGTAGCCCAGCTAGAAGTTATGGCTTTGGAGAATTCCAAGTTTAATTTTGACGAAATGGATCTTTTGAACACGCTCCATACCAAAATGGAGAATACCGAGAGTATTGCCGAAGGACTTGCAATTCGGTACAATTTCCACAATCAATTGGTACGGCATTGCACCAATAAAATTTTGTTGCAAATTTTGAAAGACCTCAAGCTAAGGCTTCATTTTTATGAGCATGATTTTATCCAAGACTTTTTGTTCTTCAAAAAACTAAGTACGCAAACCCGCTCCGTGGTCGAGGCCATCCAAGAAGATAATGTTCCTACGGCCGCCTTGATTTTACGAATGCATTGGATGTCCATTTTGGAACATATTGGAGGACAAATCCACATTAATAACGGTTAATTTTTTTTATTGTTGGAGTTACTTATCTTTTAGATTTCTCACGCTCCCACTGGTCGGTTCGAAATAATCCAGCAGTGGATGGATTCCTGCTTTCGCAGGAATGACAAACTATCAGTTTTTTGACAATCTTCGTCATTTCGAGCAAGCGAAGCGACGAGAAATCCCTTTTTAGGCTAGATTTCTCACACTCCCGCCGGTCGGTTCGAAATGACTGAAGCACTCTTATTGTGCTACAGCATACGGAGAACTGCGACTGCCTCTGCCTAAGACTCCCAATTTCTACTCCACAATTTCTTCAATACACTCCCAAAGGACTTTTAAATTGAAGAGTGCATCTTTTCCCGCCTCATCTATAGGTTCGCGGGAATGGTAACGGACAACATCGTGTACCAGTTTTAGGGATTTTACCAAATCTGGGCCATCCAAATAATCGGCGAACTCCAAGAGTTCAATTTGTTCTTGGGTAAGCATTCGGGAAATTTTGGGTACGCTTTGCGCTTTGTCCTCGGTAATTTTCACTGATTAGAAAACCTTTTGTTTATGATTTAATAATTATTTTGAGATTATACCCAACAGAAGATTTTCTAGAAAAATTTAACACACAGGACTCATTTGATACAGCTAAATTATCTAAGGACGAGTTAATTCAATTGATAAATACTTCAGAGGATATGTTGTTTACAAAATCCTTGAAAGCATCAGATGTTTATGATTTCATTTTCGAATATTCGAATTCTGATAGCTTAATTAATATGTCTAACAAAGCACTTCATCCATCAACAACAAGGAACGAAAATAATAAGACAGAAATTCAGAATATAAATTTTGTATTCAGCACTAAAGAAAATCATAAGTCACAGTGGGATTATATTTATAGACGATTACCATTTTTACTGTTATACCTTAATGAAATATTAGAATGTGTTATTTTCAATCATCTCGAAATTGATAATCAGATTTACATAGATAGATTGGAAGAAAGAGCAAAGTTTTTTTTTAAAATAAATTGCAAAAACTATAACTTAAGGGAGCAACGACTCGCTAATATCGTTTCATCTAAAATAGCGGGTTTAATGGAAAAAGTGTAATTTTAAAAACCAAGAAAGAAAATAGTTAAACCGATAAGTCCACATCCCCTCTCCCACCCCCACCATATTTTACACATATCACAAAATCATAATAAAGGATCAGCTCATTTTTTCCTATCTTGTTTAGCAATTAGAAATTAAAACATCGTAAACTAAAAATGGAAAAAAAATCCAATTCCCAAAGTAGAAGAAAGTTTGTAAAAAACACCGCGCTGGCATCCAGCGTGTTTATTGTACCGCGCCATGTTTTGGGTGGCTCCGGCTTTTTGGCCCCCAGCGACCGCTTGAACATTGCCGCCATAGGCGCTGGCGGTAAAGGCGCGAGCGACATTGCCAATGCATCCGTTAACGGTCGCGAAAACGTGGCGGCCCTCTGTGATGTCGATTTTTCTGGATCGGCAAAACGGTCGGTGGAGCGTTTTCCCAAAGCTAAACTGTTCAACGATTATCGCGAAATGCTCGATACCGTAAAAGATATAGATGCGGTCACGATAAGCACACCTGATCATGTTCACGGTCCTGCCGCTGCTTATGCCATGCAAAGGGGCAAACACGTTTATGTGCAAAAACCCATGACCCACAATATACGTGAAGCAAGAATGCTTACCCAAATGGCAAGGGACAAACAAGTGGTAACCCAAATGGGGAACCAAGGTGGGTCCAACCCGCTATTGGGCTTGGTACAAAAGTGGGTAGATTCCGGAGCTTTGGGAAGAATCACCAAAGTGGAAATATGGACCAACCGCCCCGTATGGCCACAAGGCAACGAAATGCCCAAACCCGATCCTTCCGGCAAACCCGATGACCTATTTTGGGATCTATGGTTAGGCCCCGCCCCAATGCGACCATACACGCCAAACCTTCACCCTTTCAACTGGAGAGGCTGGTGGGATTATGGAACTGGAGCTCTGGGCGATGTAGGCTGTCACTTAATCGACATACCCTACAGAACTCTAAAATTAGGGTACCCCACTGCAGCTGAATGTAGCGTAGGCACGGTATTTTCTCAAATGTGGAATCCGGACTACCATCCAGAAGGTTGTCCGCCTTCTTCGTTCATCACCTTAAATTACGAGGCTACCGACAAAACTGCCGCTCCGTTGACCATGACGTGGAGCGATGGTGGAATCAGACCATCCCATCCAGAGATTATTCCTGCCGACAGTGATATTGGAGGGCCAGGAAGTCAAAATGGGGTGCTTATCCATGGAGAACATGGCGTTATTTCCACAAACATTAACGATAGTTCGCCTTTAACACCCAAATTATACATGAACAATGGTGTTACCGAGTTTGGCCCCGAGGTTGAGGAAATGCCCGAACCCGAGTATGGCCACCAACGCAAATGGGTGGATGCCTGCAAGGCAGGTTTTGGCAGTCAGGAACATTTAGACCTTACCTCTTCTTTTGATTACGCCGGGCCTATGACCGAAACTGTGTTGATGGGCAATCTCGCTATCCGCAGTTATATGTTACGAAGAGAAAACTCCGAGGGGAACATGGAGTTCTATGGTCGTAAAAAACTATTGTGGGACGGGGAGAATATGAACATCACCAATTTTGATGATGCCAACCAATTTGTTACCCGCACCTACCGTGAGGGATGGGAAATGTAATAATCAAAAACCACAACAGGTTAAGGATTTAAAATTTTAAGAAGTCTAAAAAGTTTGTTGTCTGTCAGTTAGAGTGCCCGCCTGCCGGACGGGCAGGCTATCGAGAACCTAAATGTTGATGATCATTGGATTTCGACTTTAGTTTATCCTGAGTAGTCGAAGGACACAACCTGATAAATTCAAAATTTGTTGCTTTTTAGACTTCTTTTGTCTTTGAAGAGTACGACCCTTTCGGTGTACTTCATCATTTTTGATATTTAACAAGAGATTCGAGAACCGGACATCAGACTCAGGTTCAAGCATCAAGAGCAAGGGCGCAAGAGTTTGTGGCATTCGTGAAATTAGTGTCGAAAAGAAAGAATCCGAATTATTGCCCACTGCCTTCTGCAAACTACTATCCACCACCCAACTTCCAATAAGTCAGTAACCAATAGCCAATTAACCAAGGAAATACTTAAATTTAAGTGCTAATTCAAAACAATGAAAAAAAAATTACTCCCCCTACTCCTATTATTAGGGACAATCAGTGTAACGGCCCAAGACAAAATCATTGGGTTCAGTGAAAAAGCTTCGGACGAGCAATTACAACTCGAAGCTGACTACGAAAAACAACTTTCCGCCAACAATTTGGACCAATGGATGAAACTATTGGCCGCCGAACCCCACTGGGTAGGCACCGAATACGGAGAAAAGAACGTAAAGTGGATGGAAAAACAGTTTAAATCTTGGGGCTACAAAACCAAGATTGATACCTACCACGTACTTTTCCCCTACCCCAAGGTGCGGGTGCTGGAGCTCACCGCCCCTACCCAATACACCGCCAAACTGGAAGCCGTTCCCGTGGAGGGCGACCCGTACACCGCTCAGGGAGACAAACTATTGCCCAGCTACAACGCCTTCTCCACCGATGGTGATGTGGAGGCCGAACTGGTGTTCGTGAACTACGGCGTACCCAGCGACTACGAAGAACTCGAAAAATTGAGCATCGATGTAAAGGGCAAGATCGTTATTGCGAAATATTACGGTTCTTGGCGAGGCATTAAACCTAAGCTGGCTGCCGAAAAGGGTGCCATTGGTTGTATCATTTATTCCGACCCAAAAGATGATGGCTATTACCAAGGCGATGTGTACCCCGAAGGGGCCTATAAAAACAAAACGGGCGTGCAACGCGGTTCCGTAATGGATATGCCGCTCTATCCAGGTGATGTATTAACGCCCGGCTATGCAGCCACCAAGGATGCGAAGCGTTTAAAGCGTGAAGAAGCACCGACCATCACCAAGATTCCCGTATTGCCCATTTCGTACGAGGATGCGCAACCCTTGTTGGAAGCCTTGAAAGGCCCTGTGGCCCCAGCTTCTTGGAAAGGCGCTTTGCCCCTCACCTATCACATTGGGCCCGGACCCGCCAAAGTACATTTAAAATTGGAGTTTGACTGGCAGTTGAAGCCTGCCCATAACCTGATCGCTACCTTGGAGGGTGACGAGTTCCCCGATGAGTGGGTAATCCGTGGCAACCACCACGATGCTTGGGTACACGGTGCCAGCGACCCTATTAGCGGCATGGTCGCCTTAATGGAAGAGGCCCGCGTGATCGGAGAATTGGCCAAATCGGGTAAAAAACCTAAGCGTACCCTAGTTTACTGTGCTTGGGATGCCGAAGAACCCGGACTTATCGGTTCTACGGAATGGGTAGAGGACCATATTCCGGAACTAAAAGAAAAGGCCGTGGCCTACATCAACACCGATGGCAACAGCCGTGGGTATTTGGGTGTCGGAGGTTCCCACTCGCTACAGGCCATGGTGAGCCAAGTGGCCCACACGGTGACCGACCCACAAAAAGGGGTTTCCGTAGCGGAGCGTCGCAAGGCGGCGAATGTAATACGCGGTGGCGACAATTCCTTTACATTGTCCGCCCTCGGTTCTGGTTCGGATTACACCCCTTTTATACAGCATACGGGCATTGCCTCCTTGAACTTGGGCTATGGGGGCGAAGGTTCCGGTGGGGAATACCACACCATTTACGATACCTACACCCACTACACACGTTTTAAAGATCCCGGGTTCGACTATGGCGTGGCCTTGGCCAACACCGCAGGACGTATCTCCCTACGTTTGGCAAATGCCGAGGTATTGCCTTTTGAACTCACCCAATGGCACAGTACCATTGAAACCTATTTGGGCGAGGTGATGAAAACTTTGGAAGATATGCGTGCCGAAATAGAAAAACACAACAAATTGGTGCAACAGGATGCCTACCAATTGACCATGGATCCCAAAAAACCCGTAGTACCCGCAAAATTGAAGGACGAAGTACCCTATTTGGACTTCTCTCCCATACAAAATGTGGTTGCCGACTTAAAGAAAAGTATAGCCACCTTTTCCAAGGCCGATGTACTTGCCTTGTCCGATGCCAAAAAGGCGCAACTGAACCAAAAGTTGATGGGCATGGAGCAGGCATTGTTGCAGGATAAGGGGCTGCCCGGCAGGGATTGGTTCAAGCACCAGATCTACGCCCCCGGATTTTACACGGGCTATGGGGTAAAAACACTTCCAGGCGTGC
This sequence comes from Flagellimonas sp. L-11, assembly GCF_056857735.1. Lineage (NCBI taxonomy): Bacteria > Pseudomonadati > Bacteroidota > Flavobacteriia > Flavobacteriales > Flavobacteriaceae > Flagellimonas > Flagellimonas sp. L-11. The sequence goes on along the minus strand of NZ_JBSXNR010000081.1, from coordinate 40,326 downwards.
GCGAGGCCATTGAACAGCAGGAATGGAAAGAAGCACAGGAACAAATCAGGGTGTTGGCCACTACCCTTAAACATTTTGATGCGCAGATACAGCAACTGAACAGTCTAGTGCAGTAACTTGATTTCTCTGACAAAACCAAACCGTCTCTTGCAAAGTACCGTGGGGGGCGGTTTGTTATGCTGAAAAACTTAAAGGGCTTGCTTTCCCAACCCCTATCCCATCACCTTGGTCAATTTCCCAAACCTTTTTTATACAATTTTTGAATCTTTGTTGCTTCAAAAACACCATTCATCAATCCAAATTAGCCATTCGTCAATTGAGTGTTCAGAATTACTGCGCATCGTGTAGTTTCGTCATCAAAATAAGACAATGACTACACTTGAAACTATAAACACCTTACAGATATTCTGCTTGGTAGCTTTGGGATTTATTATTTACATAGCCGGATGGCTACATGGTGCCCATTGGGGAAAAAGAAACAAGGTTTAATACAATAGCCAAGCACATATTGGCGTTGAATCCATTCCAAACCAACGTAAACCTACTTAGTCATTTTTTGGAGACATCCCGATATTGAGCGTATTTTGGCCTATTTTGGCGATGGGCAATACACCATTAAAATTGATAAGCTACGTAGCGGAGAAATACGCTATTTGTGTTGGCACAAAAGCAATAGTATCTTGGCCAAACCCAACTTGATTCTTCGGGACGGAAAAATGAAGCAAGCCCAGAACGGGGAAACCACAGAATACATTTTTTTATTTGAAGAACGGGTTTTTACCGTGGAACACATTACTTCAAAAATGAAGGGAGGCGCAAGTTACTTTTTTATCGAGGTCACCGACGAGCATCATAAAAAAAGTACTTGGAAAATGGAACAAATGCCCATTCCCAAGTACTTTCGCCACTTAGTTTAACCTTAAGGTCAATTGAAAAGAACCATAAAATAAAGGCACTTTTGCCCATAGCTTCATTTCAAGCGGGCGAAGCAACGAGAAATCTCTCAAGTGTAATTCCGTGCTTTACACGGAATTCAGTGTCGTTGTTACATCGCTTATTTTCGGTTTGGTTAAATGACCAGAGCTCAGGGACGGGAACCAAATCGTTATTACAGAAATGACAGTTTCTAAACTCAGGAATAAACCATTGATCAACAAAAACGAAAACAAAAGGCCACTTCCTTTTTACATCCCAAATCGCTACATTTGAGGTTTGCTATGATTTATGATCAATTACGAAGAACATATTGAGGTTAAGGGCGCAAGGGTCCACAACCTAAAAAATATCGATGTCACCATTCCCCGCGAAAAGCTTGTTGTAATCACAGGACTTTCGGGCAGCGGGAAATCCTCCCTAGCCTTCGATACCATTTATGCCGAGGGGCAACGTAGGTACATTGAAACCTTTTCGGCCTACGCCAGACAGTTTTTGGGCGGATTGGAACGGCCCGATGTGGATAAAATTGATGGGCTCTCCCCCGTAATCGCCATTGAACAGAAAACCACTTCAAAATCTCCCCGCTCTACAGTGGGCACCATTACCGAGGTGTACGACTTCCTGCGCTTGCTCTTTGCCCGTGCAGGAGACGCCTACAGTTACAACACGGGCGAAAAAATGGTAAGTTATAGCGATGAACAGATCAAAGATTTAATCATTGAAACCTACCTCGACAAAAAAATAAATGTGCTGGCACCGGTAATCAAGTCCAGAAAAGGACATTACCGTGAACTTTTTGAACAGATTGCAAAGCAAGGCTTTGTAAAAGTCAGGGTTGATAGTGAAATTACCGACATTACCAAGGGAATGAAGGTGGATCGCTACAAAACCCACGACATTGAGATTGTAATAGATCGCTTGAAGGTTGGCGATAGCGAGGATTTTCATAAACGGTTGAGCGAAACCATCAATACGGCCATGTACAGCGGAGACAATGTGCTCATGGTTTTGGAAGAGGGCGAAACAGTGCCGCGTTACTTTAGTAGGGATTTAATGTGTCCGTCATCCGGTATCTCCTATCCCACTCCGGAGCCCAATACTTTTTCCTTTAACTCGCCAAAAGGAATGTGCCCTGAGTGCAGTGGATTGGGGCATGTGTTCCAAGTGAACAAGGATAAAATAATCCCTAACAAAAAAATATCCATCAAATCAGGAGGCCTTGCCCCTTTGGGCGAATACAAAAAATCGTGGGCCTTTAAACAACTGGAAACCATTGCGCAACGCTATAATTTTGATCTTACGGATGCCATAGAAAAAATACCCGAAGAGGCCATGAACGTTATTTTGAACGGTGGCAAGGAAAGTTTTGAGGTAGATTCCAAAAGTTTGGGAGTAAAAAGGCAGTACAAAATTGATTACGAAGGCATTTCCAATTTTATCAAAACCCAATACGAAGATGCCAATTCCACTTCGATAAAACGATGGGCCAAAGATTATATGGACAAAGTGGAATGTCCCACTTGTGATGGTTCTCGTTTGCGAAAGGAGTCTCTCTATTTTAAAATTGATGGTAAGAACATTGCCGAATTGGCAGAAATGGACATTGCTGAACTTGCCAGTTTCTTTACACATTTAGAAGATACACTGAAAGGCAACCAGAAAAAGATTGCCGAGGAAATCATAAAGGAAATCAAGTCCCGTGTTGGTTTTTTGTTGGATGTTGGGCTGGATTACCTCTCGTTGAGCCGAGGCTCCAAATCCTTGTCCGGAGGTGAGGCACAGCGTATTCGATTGGCCACACAAATAGGTTCGCAATTGGTGGGCGTGCTCTACATTTTGGACGAACCCAGCATTGGTCTGCACCAACGCGACAATGAACGTTTGATTCATTCCTTGGAGGCACTACGCGATATAGGAAATTCCGTTATTGTGGTGGAACACGACCGGGATATGATCGAAAGTGCCGACCATGTGATTGATATTGGTCCAAAAGCGGGAAAACACGGCGGGGAAATCATTTCCGAAGGCAGTCCAAAAGAATTGATTGACCACCATACGATAACCGCACAATACATTACGGGCGAGCTCGAAATTCCAGTGCCCGAAAAACGACGCAAAGGAACCGGAAAAAAAATTGTGCTTTCGGGCTGTACAGGGAATAACCTTAAAAATGTAACGGTTGATTTCCCTTTGGGAAAACTTATCGGGGTCACGGGAGTTTCAGGAAGCGGCAAATCCACTTTGGTCAACGAAACCCTCTACCCTATTATGAACGCATACTATTTTAATGGGGTAAAAAAACCGATGCCGTATAAAAAAATTACGGGCTTACAGCATATTGACAAGGTTATCGACATCAACCAATCCCCGATTGGTCGAACCCCACGTTCCAATCCAGCAACGTATACGGGTGTTTTTAGCGAAATACGTTCCTTATTCTCCAAAACTACCGAAGCTACCATTCGAGGGTACAAACCCGGTCGTTTTAGTTTTAATGTAACAGGAGGGCGTTGCGAAACCTGCCAAGGAGGAGGTCTAAAAGTGATTGAAATGAACTTTTTGCCCGATGTTTATGTGGAATGCGAGACCTGCAATGGTAAAAGATTCAACCGGGAGACTTTGGAAATACGCTACAAGGGAAAATCCATTGCAGATGTTTTGGAGATGACCATCAACGAAGCGGTGGATTTTTTTGAAAATATTCCAAAAATTCATCGTAAACTTAAGACAATAAAAGATGTAGGCCTGGGTTATATATCATTGGGACAGCAGTCCACTACCCTTTCCGGCGGTGAGGCCCAAAGGGTAAAGTTGGCCACGGAGCTTTCCAAACGTGATACTGGAAATACCTTTTACATCCTCGATGAGCCAACCACGGGCCTCCATTTTGAAGATATTCGAGTGCTTATGGAAGTGCTTGAACGATTGGTGGACAAAGGCAACACCATTTTAGTGATCGAGCACAATATGGACGTTATTAAAATGATGGACCATATTATAGACATTGGTTACGAAGGAGGAAGAGGTGGCGGAACGGTTGTTGCAACGGGAACTCCGGAAGAGGTGGCTAAAGACAAGAAAAGCTACACAGCCAAATTCTTGAGGAAAGAATTAGAAAACACAAAACAAAAAATTAAACGCGCGGTTTAAAATACGAGACAACTATGCAGATGCGAAAAGAACAACATTCCAAAGGATGGAATGAGATCAAGACAAACGATTCATGGGCCATTTTCAAGATTATGGGCGAGTTTGTCAATGGATTTGAAAAAATGAGCGTAATAGGCCCTTGCGTATCCATTTTTGGGTCCGCAAGGGTTCGGGAAGGTCATCCTTATTATGATTTGGCGGTAAAAATCTCCAAAAAAATTTCCGAGGCCGGTTATGGCGTCATTACTGGAGGTGGACCGGGTATTATGGAAGCAGGTAACAAAGGGGCCAACCTAGCAGGAGGGACATCGGTGGGTTTGAACATAGACCTGCCTTTTGAACAGCACGACAATCCTTACATTGACGATGACAAAAGCCTTGATTTTGATTATTTCTTTGTTAGAAAAGTAATGTTCGTAAAATATTCCCAAGGCTTTGTGGTAATGCCGGGAGGTTTTGGTACGTTGGATGAATTCTTTGAGGCTCTCACACTTATTCAAACACACAAAATACATACATTCCCAATTATACTTGTTGGTACGGAGTTCTGGAAAGGACTTATGGATTGGATCAAGAATACCCTGGTCGAGGCTGGAAACATTGGCGAGAAAGACCTGGATTTAATCAAATTAGTGGACACCGAGGATGAAGTCGTCGAAATTATTGATGCCTTTTACAAGGGCAGAACCCTTAGTCCAAATTTTTAATCTTGTTGTATTGATCAACCATCGGGTATTACTTAGCATTTCGCTGCTTGTTATAATGGTGTGTCCCAAACTTTGGGGACAGCACAAAAATGAAATAGTGGCCACACTTGATGGACCCACCAACCAAATACGCATTCGGCAACATTTCACCTATGTCAACCAATCGGACAAGGGGCTTTCCACATTGTATTTCAACGATTGGAACCATGCATATTCCAACAAAAACACGGCACTTGCCAAGCGGTTTGCAGAAGAATTTAACCGAAGTCTACATTTGGCAAAAGACAGGGAAAGAGGCAAAACCACCATTAAAACCATTGTGGATGACAACTATGCTGGTTTGGATTGGAAACGGGAGGGGAATTCGGATATCATTTCCGTTACGCTGAACGAAGTCCTAAAACCCCATGAATCCATTCAGTTGTTTTTTACCTACACCATTAAATTACCCAGTGCCAAGTTTACGGGTTACGGACGCACCGATAACCTTGGCTACAACTTACAGGATTGGTACTTGACCCCAGCAGTTTTTGATGGCGACTGGAAATTGTACAACAACATAAACCTTGATGACCTCTATACGGATATCACGGAAACCCGAATTAATTTTACCTTCCCAGAGCAGTTGTTTTTGGCATCAAACTACCGCATGTCCAGTATTACTAGTTTTCCGGGAGGGCAACATGTGCAGCTTATTGGCGACAAGAGAAAAAACTGTGAAATTATTCTCACCATTGATAAACGGTTCACCAAGCACGTTACGGATTACCTCACCATCACTACGGATATTGAATCGAACAAGTACGAGGAAATATCCCAAGGAATATCCATTATAAAAATTGCTCAATTTCTTCATGAAAACCTAGGGAGATACCCCCATGATAATCTTTTGGTGAGTGAATTCGACTATAATAGATCTCCGCTTTACGGAATCAGCCAGCTTCCTTCTTTTATAAGGCCATACGAAGAACAGTTTCAATTTGAAATGAAGTTTTTGAAAACGGCCATTCGCAATTATTTAAAGGAGTCTTTATACCTAGACCCACGAAAGGAACGATGGGTGAATGATGCGATTGGATACTATTTAATGATCAAATATGTGGAAGAGCATTACCCCGATCAAAAACTGATAGGTAAACTTTCCAAAATCTGGGGGTTAAAAAACTTCCATTTGGCAAAAATGGATTTTAACGAGCAGTATTCCCTCTTCAGCATGCTCTCTGCACGTAAAAACATAGACCAAGCACTAACGACTTCCAATGATTCCCTGATCAAGTTCAACCAAAAAATCGCCAATGGGTATAAAGCTGGTCTCGGCATGTCCTATCTGTCCGCTTATTTGGGCGAAAAGAAAATAGACAGTACGGTGCTGGATTTCTTCAAAAATCACAAACAAAAACAGTTTGTATCGGCCGCTGATTTTAGAAAAACCATCGAAAAATATGCAGATAAGGAAGTGGATTGGTTTTTTGAAGAATATGTGTCCACAGACAAAAAGATTGATTTCAAAATCAAGAAGGTTGAAAAAACCGAAGATTCCATCACCTTTGTACTTAAGAATAAACGGGGTACCAAAGTGCCCATATCGGTTTTTGGACTCGAAAATGATTCCGTGGTATCCCAGTATTGGTTTTCGGACATAGATACCACCGAAAGCTTTACCATTCCCCGAAAGAGTGAAGATCGTTTGGTTTTGAACTACGACCAAAAAATCCCCGAGTTCAATCAGCGCGATAATTGGAAGACTTTGAACGGTTGGCTATCGAGCAATAAAAAATTAAAGTTCCAATTTTTTAAAGACACCGAGGACCCCTATTACAATCAGGTGTTTTATGTGCCCATTGCAAACTTTAATCTATACGATGGCATAACACCTGGATTAAGGCTCTACAACAAAACCTTTCTGGAAAGGCAATTCCAGTATGATATATCGCCCACTTATTCCTTTTTGGAGCGCACCCTTGTGGGGAAAGTTGGTTTTAGGTACCGTAAGTATCATAAAAAAACCGGGCTCTATGTTACCAACTATTCGTTTTCGGCATCAACCTCGCACTTTCAGGAAAACTCAAGGTTTACCACAATTACACCTGCGGTTAGTTTTGGTTGGCGCCCCAACGATCTGCTTTCCAATCGTAGGCAAAGCCTATTGTTTAGGTACAGGAGTGTGTTTAGAACCATAGATGAAAGTCTGGTAGGTGAACTGGATACCGACCCCGACTACGGTGTAATGAATGTTAGATTCACCGATGTGGACAACAATATTTTAGATTATTCATCTTGGTCTGTAGATGCCCAACATTCCAGCGAGTTTACCAAGATTGCCTTTGAACTGGAATATAGAAAATTGTTTCAGAGTAACAGGCAACTGAACTTGCGCTTTTATGCGGGTAAATTTTTACGCAACAAAACGGAATCGGACTTTTTTAGTTTTGCCTTGGACAGACCAACGGATTACATGTTTGACCTTGCCTATTTGGGTAGGTCGGAGGATTCCGGAATATACAGTCAGCAAGTTATTATTGCCGAGGGCGGGTTCAAATCAAAGCTAGAAAACCCTTTTGCAAACGATTGGATCGCTACGACAAATGCAAGTACCAATATTTGGCGGTGGGTAGAAGCCTACGGTGATCTTGGTTTTATTAAAAATAAAGGTTTTAATCCCCATTTCGTTTACGATTCCGGTATCCGCCTAAATTTGGTAACGGACTATTTTGAGCTCTACTTCCCCGTATATTCCAACAGAGGTTGGGAAATTGCCCAGAACGATTATGGGCAACGTATTCGTTTTGTGGTTACCATAAGCCCTAGAACCTTGATAGGGTTGTTTACAAGAAAGTGGTTTTAATAAAAAAGAATTCCCGCACAAGCATCGGGGTTTTCATTACAACTGTCATTCCCGTAAAAACGGGAATCCAAAAATAGAATTTCGGTTTTTGACCATGGCGTTAAAATGAAATCAGCGAAATATTCTTATGGCTTGCCTTGGAGATAGTTGGTTTTAATAAATTATTTATTTTGTCAATATGATAATCAAAAGCTTTTTTTGCATCGCTAAAATGATAAATAAATAATATACCAAGTGTATTTTTGAATTATTTATATTTTATTAACGAAGTTCTGCATTGCAATTTTGAAGGATTTTTAGTAATTTCGCAGAAATCCTCAACAATTCATGAAACCTAACCCAAGTACAAGTAGCGATATTTCCTTTGACGATTTCAAATCTCAGATTCTTCAAGATTATGAAACAGCTGTCACCAGCAGGGAATGTAGTGTAATGGGGAGACGGGAAGTACTTTCCGGAAAAGCCAAGTTTGGTATTTTTGGAGATGGAAAGGAACTTCCACAGTTGGCCATGGCAAGGGCATTTCAAGATGGTGATTTTAGAAGTGGATATTACCGTGACCAGACCTTTATGATGGCATTAGGCTATTTAAGTCCAAAAGCCTTTTTTCACGGACTCTATGCCACAACCGATCTGGAGAAAGAGCCCATGAGTGCCGGAAGGCAAATGGGCGGCCATTTTGTAACCCATAGTTTAAATGAAGATGGTTCTTGGAAAAACCTAACGGAACAAAAAAACAGTAGCGCAGATATTTCTTGTACAGCAGGCCAAATGCCCCGTTTGCTCGGTTTGGCCCAAGCCTCTAAAATATATCGTAACGTTGAAGGCATTGATCAGACCAACTTCTCCAAGAATGGGGATGAAGTAGCCTGGGGGACCATCGGTAACGCCAGTACCAGTGAGGGACATTTTTTTGAAACAATGAATGCCGCCGGGGTAATGCAGGTGCCCATGGTTATCTGTATTTGGGATGATGAATACGGTATTTCCGTGCCATCGGAATACCACACCACCAAAGGTGACATCTCCGAAGCCCTTAGCGGATTGCAACGTGATGATGATAAAAAAGGCTTTGAAATATTAAAAGTGAAGGGCTGGGATTACACTGCCCTAATCCATGCTTTTGAAAATGCTTCGGACATTGCTAGGGAAGGACATGTGCCCGTACTTATCCACGTAACAGAGCTTACCCAGCCCCAAGGTCACTCTACCTCGGGATCGCACGAAAGATACAAGTCCTCCGAACGTTTGGAATGGGAGCGGGAAAATGATTGCAACAAACGTTTTAGAGAGTGGATTCTTGAGAACGGCATAAGCACCGAAGAGGAGCTTAAAAAAATGGAACGCGAAATAAAGCACAAAGTGCGTGCCGCCAAAAAAGAAGCATGGTCCGAGTTTTTAAAACCACAATTGGCCTCAAAAAAAGAATTGGTCCCCCTACTGGAAAAGACAGCAAACGAGAGTCCAAATCGTGCTTTTATAAACAAGTTGAAAAACGACTTAATTGCAATCGAGGAACCCTTGAAAAAGGATTTAGCGTCCAAATCCAGACAGGCGCTTCGTTACCTTTTGGGAGAATCCACACCAGAGAAAAAACAGCTTCAACAATGGGTGGATGATTTCTTGGCAACTAATGAGCCACAATTTAGCTCACATCTATATAACGAACTTGGTAATAAAGCCACCAAAGTGGAACAAGTACTCCCTTCCTATTCCAATGAGGACGAGGTTGATGGAAGAATCATTTTAAGGGATAATTTTGATGCCCTTTTCACAAAGTATCCAGAAGCTTTGGTATTTGGCGAGGATACCGGAAATATCGGGGATGTAAACCAAGGGCTTGAAGGACTCCAAAAGAAATATGGGAAATTAAGGGTTGCCGATACGGGAATACGTGAAACTTCCATAATAGGACAAGGAATTGGAATGGCACTACGTGGGTTGCGCCCCATTGCCGAAATACAATATTTGGATTACATCCTTTACGCTATCCAAACATTGAGCGACGATTTGGCAACGCTAATGTACCGAACCGTAGGAAAACAAAAGGCACCACTTATTGTACGCACCAGAGGACACCGTTTGGAGGGAATTTGGCACTCCGGTTCACCCATGGGCGGATTGATCAATTTGTTAAGGGGAATGTACATCCTTACTCCCAGAAACATGACGCAAGCAGCAGGTTTTTACAATACACTTATGAAAAGTGACGAACCTGCCTTGATCATTGAAAGTCTGAACGGGTATCGTTTAAAAGAAAAGAAACCTTCCAATTTAGGTGAGTTCTGCACGCCAATCGGTAAAGTGGAAACGCTAAAAGAAGGAACGGACATTACATTACTGTCCTACGGATCTACCCTTAGGATCGTGGAAAAGGTAGCCAACGACCTTTTGGAAGTAGGTATAGATGCTGAAGTGATCGATGCCCAATCATTACTTCCGTTTGATTTGGAACATGATGTGGTAAAAAGCCTGAAAAAAACCAACAGGTTCTTGGTAATCGATGAAGATGTTCCCGGTGGATGTTCTGCCTATTTATTGCAAGAAGTGGTTGAAAAGCAAGGAGGCTACCGTTATTTGGACAGTGCTCCGCAAACTTTGTCGGCAAAAGCGCACCGTCCAGCTTACGCATCAGATGGAGATTACTTTTCCAAACCCAACGCCGAGGATATTTTTGAGAAGGTTTACCAAATTATGCACGAATCCGACCCTAACTCCTATCCAGGGCTTAGGTAATGTTTTGGCATACGTCAACCCAAAAACACTTTTCGTCAATTATTGTTACGTTTTTTAAAACATAATTTATACATTCACATGGATTAAAATTTTCCCCAAGAATGAAAAACAATACTTTGATACACCTAGGGCTTGCTTTGCTAAGAATTGTTCCCTCTGCATTTATGCTAACCCACGGTTACCCTAAACTTATGAATCTAATCAACGGTAACACGGAATTTGCCAACCCTTTTGGCATTGGTCAAGCTCCGTCTCTTTTTTTGGCCGTTGTTGGTGAATTTATCTGTCCACTTTTAATCATTATAGGTTTTAAAACCAGATGGGCCGCTGTACCTACCGCAATAACTATGTTTGTTGCAGGTTTTATGATCCACGGAGCTGATCCATTTGGAAAAAAGGAGATGGCTTTACTTTACCTAACCATATTTGTGGTCATCATGCTATTGGGTCCAGGTAAATACAGTGTGGACAAAAGGTAATCCTAAATTATTTCGGAAAGGAGTTCTTTTAATAAGTCAGCTTGTGTCATATTGCTGGCCGCTACCCCTTTGCCTTTTAAATCTAATGTCCTTAGACTGGAGATAATACTGCTCACCCTTTTCATGGGGTAGTTTTTTGCTGCCACTACGTATTCGTTCACAAAGTATGGGTTTACCCCCAACACTTTGGCCACATTACCTGGAGAATGGTCTTTAAGCCCATGATACTGCAACAACTGCGTAAAAAATGTGTTCAATAGCGTAACAGTAACCACAAATGGATTGTCCTTTGGATTTTGGGCAAAGTAGTCCATAATTTGGGAAACTTTTTTTACGTTGCGTTCACCAATTGCCTTTTTAAGCTCAAAATTGTTGAAATCCTTGCTGATGCCAATATGCTCCTCTATCAAATCAGGTGTGATCTCGGTAGTTGGGGGCACCACCAAGGTCAATTTATCAAGCTCATTGCTGATTTTGCTCAAGTCCGTTCCCAAAAACTCCACGAGCATCACGCAAGACTTTGGCGATATCTTATATTTTTTGCTGGCCAAGGTTCTTCTTATCCAATCTGCAACTTGGTTATCGTAAAGCTTTTTACTTTCAAAAAGTTCCCCACTCTTTTTTATGGTCTTGTAGAGCTTTTTACGCTTATCCAATTTTTTATACTTGTAACAAAGCACCAAAATAGTGGTTGGTTGGGGGTTCTCGGCATACGGAACAAGGTTCTCGATGGTTCTGGAAAGGTGCTGTGCCTCTTTAACTATAACAACCTGGTACTGGGCCATCATCGGAAAACGTTTGGCATTGGATACTATTTCATCAACAAAGGTCTCTTTACCATAAAGTACCATTTGGTTAAACCCCTTTTCATCTTCGGTAAGAACGTTTTCGGCTATATACTGGGAAATACGGTCAATATAGTAAGGTTCCTCTCCCATTAAAAAGTAAATAGGTTTTGGGTTTCCCTTATTGATTTCCGATACGATCTCTTTTACTTTGTCCATTCAATTTATATCACCAGTTTTGTAGCATGCAAGATTTGAACTTTCCGCCCTATTCGTTTCGAATCAAAAATAGCCAAAATAGACAGTACATTTTTGATGATATACGTAAAAAATTTGTGGTACTTCAACCTGAAGAATGGGTGCGACAGCATGTACTTCATTTTTTGGTGTATACGAAGAACTACCCCAAAAGCCTGGTGAATGCCGAAAAGCAACTAACGGTCAACAAACTCAAGAAACGCTACGATGTTGTTGTTTTTAATTCGGATGGTTCCATTTTTCTGCTTGTGGAGTGCAAAGCACCAGAAATTAAAATAACCCAATCCACCTTCGACCAGATTGCGAGGTACAACTATCAACTAAAAGCCGACCACCTAATGGTGACCAACGGCTTGGAACATTATTATTGTGAAATGGACCACGGGAATGAAAAATACAGGTTTTTAGAGGAAATTCCTGATTTTAGCCGTTAATTTGCCTCCGTTTTGAAAATTGCCGTCGTCATACTTAATTGGAATGGGGAAGCCTTACTCGAAAGGTTTCTGCCCTCGGTTATGGAATATTCCGAAGGAGCTGACATTTATGTTGTGGACAATGCCAGCACCGATGGTTCTGTCGATTTTTTAAAGCAACACTACCCTACTATCGGCATTGTTCAAAACGCTTCGAACGGAGGTTTTGCCAAAGGTTACAACGATGGGTTAAAAAACATTGAGGCAGATGTGTTCTGTTTGTTGAATTCTGATGTTGAGGTAACTCCAAACTGGCTTAAACCCATAAAAGAAGCCTTTAACAACCTTCCCGATGCCTCCATAATCCAACCCAAAATATTGGATCTTACCCAAAAGGATTATTTTGAATATGCCGGTGCAGCTGGAGGGTTTATAGATATGTTCGGTTATCCTTTTTGTAGGGGACGTATATTCCAGACCATAGAAAAGGACGAGGGACAATACGACGATATAAAAGAAGTATTTTGGGCCACAGGTGCATGTATGTTCATAAAAAGTGAGGTTTTTAGTGAGTTAGAAGGTTTTGACGAAGACTATTTTGCCCATCAAGAAGAAATTGACCTGTGTTGGCGGGCCAAAAATGCCGGGCACAAAGTGTATTACGTTGGCCAAAGCCATGTGTATCATTTAGGGGGCAGTACATTATCCAACATGAATCCCAAAAAAACGTATCTGAATTTCAGGAACTCCCTCTACTCCATCACAAAAAACCTTCCAAGAAAAAAAGCGCTTCCCATAATTTTTGTCCGTTTACTACTGGATGGCATTGCTGCCGTACGATTCATTTTTCAATTAAAGTTTGACCACTGTTTTGCTATTTTAAAGGCTCATCTCAGTTTTTATGTTAACTTTATAAAAATGTACAGAAAGCGCGAAAAAGCTAATTTTTTATTAAAGTACCATATTACGACATCCATAGTATGGTCCTATTTCGTACATCAAGTAAATAATTTTAACATTTTAGTAAAAGATTAACGATGCCTAAATATAGATACCTTGCTTTTTATCTAATTTTGGTATTGTTTTTCGACATTTGATAAATCTAACAATCCTTAAATTATATTCTGAACTATGAAAAAAATTTTTCTAGGAACATTGGCGATGACAGTTCTTTTATCTTCTTGCGTATCGCAAAAGAAATATGCCGATCTTGAAGCCAAACACAAAGAAACCCAAGACCTATTGAATTCTGCAACCGTTAAGCTCAACGATTGTTTGGAAGAAAAAGCAACTGCAGATTCCAGGTTGAAAACACTTGAAGACCAAAACGCATTCCTAAAAGCAAATAACCAAGAGCTCATCAACAACATGGGCAACTTGACAACGCTTACTACAAAAGGTGCCGAAAACCTTGAGAAGTCTTTGGAAAGTCTTCAGGAAAAAGACCTTACCATCAGAAAATTGCAAAATGCCGTTACACGTAGGGATTCCGTTAACCTTGCTTTGGTACAGAGCCTAAAAGGCGTATTGGGCAACTTGGATGACGAAGACATCGAAATCAGCGTTGAAAAAGGTGTTGTATTCGTATCCATTTCCGATAAATTGTTGTTTAGAAGCGGAAGCTACAACGTAACAAATGCAGCAAAAGAAGTACTTGGCAAAGTAGCCAAAGTGGTGAACAACAAGCCCGATTTTGAATTTATGGTCGAAGGACACACGGATAATGTACCAATTAGAACTTCAGAACTTGCAGATAACTGGGACTTGAGTGTGAAGAGAGCAACCTCTGTTGTTCGTATCCTTCAAAACGACTTTGGTGTAGACCCTGCTAGAATGACAGCTGCAGGACGTAGCTACTATGTACCTCTTGTTGATAACGATACTTCTGCCAATAGAGCTAAGAACAGAAGAACAAGAATTGTTGTACTTCCAAAAATCGATCAGTTCTACAACATGATCGAAGAAGGAATGAAAGACCCAGCTATAGGCGGTACAGGCAAATAAGAAATAAGTTTTAGCTTACAATAATAAAAAAGCGGCCAATTGGCCGCTTTTTTTATTTAATAAATCTCAAGGCTGCCCTTGCCTTTCCGAATTACTACGGGTTCATCACCAGAGAGGTCTATGACCGTGGAAGCAACATTATCCCCATAACCACCGTCAATTACAATATCCACTAGGTTTTGCCATTTCTCATAAATAAGTTCAGGATCTGTGGTGTATTCCAGAATGTCGTCGTCATCCCGGATGGATGTAGAAACAATTGGGTGGCCCAATTCGGACACCAATGCCCTTGCAATTGCATTGTCGGGCACACGGATACCCACCGTCTTTTTCTTTTTAAAATCTTTCGGAAGATTGTTGTTCCCCGGAAGTATAAAAGTATAAGGCCCTGGAAGGGTACGCTTTAATATCTTAAATGTTGGACCATCTATCTGCCGAACATAATCGGACAGATTGCTTAAATCTGCACAAATAAAGGACCAATTGGCCTTTTCCAACTTTACCCCTTTTATCCTAGCTATGCGCTGTAGGGCCTTTGAGTTGGTAATATCGCAACCAAGACCGTAAACAGTATCCGTGGGATAGATCACAAGCCCTCCTTTCCTAAGCACGTTCACAACTTTTTCAACTTGCTTGGGATTAGGGTTTTCTTCGTAAAGTCTTATCAACTCTGCCATTTTGTTAAGGAATAAACAACAAAGATAACACTTATGCAACCAAATATAAGGTGTTCTGTTAGGCATGTTAAATGTTTGATAATACACACAACCTATCACCAGAATCGAATCTTTATAAAGGGAAATGGGCCATTCATCAATTCATATAGGCCATTGGTTGATTTTGACCCTAAATATTAAAATTTATACCCCACCTTTAAATAAAAATCGCATTCTTATGAAATTGAATATACTAATTATAGCATGCATCACTTTTGGATTTTTGATACCTTTCACAAGCTGTAACAATTCCAATTTTATGGAAGAAGAACAATTTGATGCAAAAAACACACTTGCCCAATTGGATAATTTATTAATTCAGCTTAATGGGTTGGACACTACTGATTGTAAAAACTTGGATGAAATAGTGACCATAAACGAAAAAATGCGGAAAAAAGTTGAAAGCATACGGTCCAGCAGAAAATTTGAAGATTTGGTAGCTGCTTATGACGAAGATGAACACCAGATTGGCTTTGTGATCTCGGACGATCAACAATTCGGTGTTTTTTCATGGGAGACCAAAATGGATTGCATGGGTCACAACATTAAAAACATTGCCCTTTATAAATCCAAAAGTAAGATTGTAGCGTCTTCCCTTTATGGAAAACCCATGATCTATTATGGGGTAACATCCACAAATCAGAGCAACGGTAAGACCGTATACCTTCTCAATGGCAGATTTTCTTCGGAAAAAGGACATTTTAATACAACTACCAAAGCCTACACTATAACCAATGGGAGCTTGGCTGAATCGAAAATCCCATTATCGGGAAAACCCCACGAAGGGTATGCGGCAACTGAATTTGAACAATAATACGCTTCCATATTCGGCAATGTACCGCGTATACAGCAACCCTTGCCTTTGTGTTTGAGCTTGAACTTAAGTTTGATGCCCGATGCTGGTTGCTCGATGCCTGAACCTATCATCATAAAAGTGTAAATATGTTCGTGCAAATCCGTAAAATTCATCAACCTAGCCAATCGTCATTCCGAACTGGTTTCGGAATCCCATAAGAGGAGACCCCGAAACCTCCTTTGCTGGTAGACAGGCGAGTTCAAGGCAAGGAGGTTCTTTGCTTTTGTTTATCTTCTTTCTGCATTTGAACTTGAACTTGATACTCGAACTTGAACTTGATACTCGAACTTGTCCGAAGCACGAAGCACGATGCCAGTTGGCAGTTGCAGTACGCAGTAACTCAACAACCCAATAACTTTGTAACTCCGAACTCTGAACTTGTGTCTTGGCTCTCTTTTCTTTCTTCTTTGTTCTTTGCCCTTTGTTCTTGAACTTGTCGAAAGTTTGGAATTTGGCACTTGTTATTTGCTCTTGAACTTGAACTTGTCGGAAGTCAGTTTGCAGTGGCAGCAACCCAATAACTGAATAACCCAATAACATTTTCCCGTTGATAAACTTTATTTTTAGTTGTTTTTTCTATAAAACCCAATATCATCCAAAACAACAACACCCAATGTATCTTTGTCAAATACTAGGTTAATGCTTTGCAGTTTGGTCAACTTTAGGCTATCATTCTTTGCCAAAAAAGATGAAATAGGAACATAACAGCTTTTCAATTGGGTCTCGGAATCCTTGCCTATCATTTTCTCGTCTAAAAAATCAAACTTGGTAAACTTGGTTTTTATTTTTTTGGGAAGCCTGTTATATTCAGTCAACTCCACTGAAGCGGAATTGCCCAAACTATCCTTGAGCATAATGCTAAAATTGAAACCTGTATCTGGCATTTCAGGTTTTTCTTTATCCTCCATTTTTAATTCGGAAACATCCCCAATGGCCATGGAAAAGGCCAAAGTATCTATAGGGCCAAAGTTCTTTAAAGTATCAGTAAGAGCTATACTATAAATTGGGATGGAATCACTATCAACATCCGAGCAATGGCTCCAACCGAGCACCAATGCATTGTTCTGTTGGCTCCCGCCATCTCTGGCCGACAATTCTGTTTCACGCCATAGCTTAAAATTTTCGGCTTGTAATTTTATATTTTCTGATGCGATGGTCACATCCAAATCACCTTCAAAGTTCACGAGTATTTTTTTGTAGGTATCGCTATATTGACTCAAATACGATTCTTTGGGCAACCAATCACTTACCAAATCCACATTTTTGAACATGGGCAGGTAATCTCGGTTTCCCTTCAATACAGCCTCTGCAAAAGCACTTACATAAACCTTGGCCGTTTGACGCTGTTCTTCGCCCGTAACCAAAGGCTTAAGATTGAGCAACCACTTCATGGGCGCACCAAAATCCGATCGCCCCCATGTGGAATTAAACTGACCATGATTGGCATGGTTCATATACAGACCTGCTTTAAAACCATCAAAACTTTCTGAAAATTGCAAACGATGAAAAGGTCGCATTCCCCAAAAACTGGTCTCATCCGAGTCGTAAGCTCCTTGAATTGACAAATAATTGATATCCTCAAGACTGATTTCACGATCATAGCGGTAATCCGTTGGTGCAATAGTGATGATTCCTTGTATGCCAAAATTAAAATTGAACTTCTCGTAGCCATTATCGGGAAATCTATCCAATTTATTGAAAGCTGCTGCGATGGATACTGCTTCTCCACCTCTGGAGTGCCCCACAAGCACAATATTGTCCATGTCCACCTTACCCTCGATATCCGTGTCAGTCCCATCATTCCATTTTTTCCATTGCTCCAAGTGTTTTAGCAATAACCAAGCACGGGTTGGCATTTCTTTCCCCATAAAATCTCCAGACCAATGTCCGTTGATGAAATTCTCATCAACAGAAACACCAATAATACCCCTACTGGCCAAAAGTTCTCCAAGATAGGCATAGCCTCCATCCGAATAATCGAGCATACTATGGTTACCGTGCACCATCATTACCATGGGGAAGGGACCTTCTCCTTTGGGCATGTACACACGGGCATTCAAAGGAAAGCTGTCCACACCAAAGCCCCAATATTTTTCACGCCATTTTTTCTTTTTCCCTTTCCACTCAGGAAGCAATCGTGAAGCATCGACCGTTGGGGTTTTTATCTTAATACCTGCTGCATATTCAGGTCGTTTTTCATCCGTTCCGCTTCCGTAGGTAAAAACCTCTACCTCAAAATCCCCTTTTTGGGAAGGGTCTTCAATACCCATTTCACTCAAAAAGGCAACATCAATCGTTTCTTCTGATGATGATTCATCTACATAAGGATCACCATCCAAAGCAGTGAACCCATAAAAGCCTAAAACTCCCAGAGCAACACCTATAACAACAAGAACTGCTCCTTTTTTAGCATTCTTTTTTTTGATGATTTGCCAAACACCCAAAGTGAGCAAGATGAAACAGACAAAGCCAAATAATGTCAATCCGTAAAATAATATAGAAGGCCATCCAAAGGCATACATCCGCATAATATAAAGTGCTAAAAAACCACCAAGAATGGTAGTTACCAGAGTGGTTGGGATTTTTTTGGCGAAAGGGGAAACCCAAGTCAGCACTAATTTTAAGATGATGAGCAATACAATGCCAATTAGGATTCCTGCCAGCATTGTCACCCAAGCTGGGTATCCAATGGCATAATGATAGCCCGCCACTCCAAAAAGTGTAATAACAAGAATGGCTACAGCAACAAATGTGGGTTTGAGAAAGAGATTTTTCATAGGGGGATGTTGGTTGGTTTGGTCTATTAATTGAAAATAATAGCTTTGAATTTAAGCATTTTTGCCCACCAAAACAGCCTCTAAATAATTAATTAGAAAATCTCTAAACCAGAGATGGTTTAATCATCAGATAGCGAAAATTTATTAGGCACTGTCCAACACCTCAAGTTTGGCGAAACGTAGCAACAGTTTTTTGATGCCACCTTGGTCAAAATGGATTTCAGCCTTTCTATCATTCCCCACACCTTCTATATTTAGTATTTTCCCTCGCCCAAAACGGGTATGGTTTACTCGTGCCCCTGTAACCAGCCCTGGGTCTAAATCCATGGGTTGGGTCGGGGCAGAAATTTCAGGTTTGAGCTTCCTTAATTTACGCAACTGGTTTTCGCTGGGCTTTTGCACACTCGGTGGCGTCCCGTTTTTCGGTTTCACCTGCCTTAGTTTGCTCTTGTCCACCTCCCCAAAAATATTCTTGTCGATTGTGGATTTATAACGATAGCCGTCATTCACAGGGGTTAAGTTTTCCACATACTTCTCTTCAATTTCTTCCAAAAACCGACTGGGTTCGGCATCAATGAGTTTACCCCATCTGTATCTGTTTTGGGTATAGGTAAGAAACGCTTGCTTTTCAGCCCGTGTTAGCGCTACGTAGAATAACCTTCGCTCCTCCTCCAGTTCACTTCTGGTGTTCATACTCATGGCCGATGGAAACAAATCCTCTTCCATTCCAACAATGTACACGTAGGGAAATTCAAGACCTTTTGCCAAGTGGATGGTCATTAAAGCCACTCTATCGTCATCTTCGATATCCTTATCCATATCGGTGGCAAGGGCAACATCTTCCAAAAACTCGGTGAGACTTCCCGTGGCATCGGCAATTTCTTTTTGACCTTCAACAAAATCTTTAATACCGTTCAAAAGTTCCTCGATGTTCTCCATCTTGGCAATACCTTCGGGCGTACCATCTTTTTTGAACTCCAACAGCAATCCTGTTTTTTTGGCCACATGTTCCGCCAGGGTAAACGCATCGGAACCCTCGTTCATAACCTGGAAACTCTTGATCATTGTGACGAAATCTGCCAACTTGCGCTTGGTTCCGGCATTGATGTTCAAATTGAGCTTATCCAGGTGCTCCATTACCTCGTAAATGGAACGGTTGTAGTGATTGGCAGCCACCACCAGCTTATCCACAGTAGTCTGCCCTATTCCCCTCGTCGGAAAATTAATGACCCGCTTTAGCGCCTCCTCATCCTTTGGATTGATGATCAATCGCAGGTAGGCGAGCACGTCCTTGATCTCTTTACGCTGATAGAAGGATAATCCGCCATAAATCCGATAAGGAATATCACGTTTACGAAGCGCATCCTCAATAGCTCTTGATTGTGAATTGGTCCGATAGAGCACGGCAAAATCACCATTTTGCATCTGATTTTGCATCTTGCTCTCAAAAATGGAGCCCGCTACGTAGCGTCCTTCTTCGGCATCGGTGACACTGCGGTGTATTTTTATAAGCCCACCATCATCATTGGAGGTCCAAACATTCTTCTCCAACTGGTTTTTATTATTTGCTATGATGGAATTTGCTGCACTGACAATGTTTTTGGTAGAACGGTAATTCTGTTCCAAACGATAAACGGCAACATCGTCATAATCCCTTTGGAAATTTAAGATGTTACTGATGTTGGCCCCACGGAAGGAATAAATACTCTGTGCATCGTCCCCTACCACGCAAATGTTCTGGTATCGGTCCGACAGTGCTTTCACAATCAAATACTGGGAGTGGTTGGTATCTTGGTACTCATCCACCAAAATGTATCGGAAACGGTCTTGATACTTCATCAACACCTCCGGAAAACGGGTCAACAGTTCGTTGGTCCGCAACAAAAGGTCATCAAAATCCATAGCGCCCGCCTTAAAGCATCGATCTACATAATTCTGATAAATTTCTCCCAATCTTGGGCGTTTTGCCATGGCATCTGCCTCCATCAATTCAGGATTCTGAAAATAGGCCTTAACAGTAATTAAACTGTTTTTATAGGATGAAATCCGGTTTTGTACTTGTTTGTACTTGTAAATATCCTTGTCGAGCCCCATCTCCTTAATGATGGAAGCAATCAAACGTTGGGAATCCTGTGTATCGTAAATGGTAAAGTTACTTGGATACCCTAGTTTATCGCCATCGTACCGAAGCAATTTGGCAAATACGGAGTGGAACGTACCCATCCAAAGATTCTTTGCTTCGGAGTTACCAACAATGGTGGCGATACGTTTCTTCATTTCGCGCGCTGACTTATTGGTAAAGGTAAGGGCCAAAATATTAAAAGAGTCCACCCCCTGCTCCATCAAGTGGGCTATTCTGTAGGTGAGCACCCGGGTTTTACCAGAGCCTGCACCCGCAATTACCATTAGAGGTCCATCCTTATGCAGCACAGGGGCGCGCTGCGCATCATTCAATTCATCTATAAAATTACTCAAGGGCCAGAAGCTTTTAAACGTAGGCGTGAAATTAGCCATTATTGATCTCTTGCTGAAATCAAGCTTTCAATTTTTATAAACACTGTTTTCGGATTTGGTCTTATTTTTAAATATATTTAACATCTTAATTAAAATAGCTGATGAATTTTCACCACTTCCCCCTATTCCTTTTAATTATTGTTGCATTTTCTGGAATTTCACAAGAAACTAAATCAGGTCCCATTGTAGAAAACTATGGTGCCGTTTGGGAAATAGACAACCCAGACTTTAAAACGGACAAATCACAAGCGTTTAAAGTGGTTTTTGATGTGAAAGATGGACCAGAATCCGATACTGAAATCAATAAAAACCTGAATACAGTAGCACGTTTTTTAAATATGCATGCCCAAAGCGGCATCCCTGCTTCTCAATTAAAAGCTGCACTTATCGTGCATGGGACGGCTGCAAGAAACTTACTGACGGACGAAGCTTTTCGCGACAGATACAAAGTAGACAATCCAAACCGAGAACTTGTAGAAGATTTATTGAAAGCTGGCGTTGAGATTATTATTTGTGGGCAATCATCCAAAACAAGGAATCTTCCAAAAGAAAATCTAGTTCCCGGAGTCAAAGTTGCCCTCTCTGCCATGACGGCCAACATCCAGCTTCAAAATCAAGGATACCGTCCAATCAATTTATAAACTAACTCAACCCTATTATGAAGAAAATTTTAGCACTTGCCCTTTGTTCCGCAAGCTTGTCCATGTATGCCCAAGACCATGGGCTGGAAAAAGACATCGCCGCAGTCGAATCCAAAGTAATCGAATGGCGACGTGATATGCACCAACATCCAGAACTTAGTAACAGAGAATTTAAAACGGCTGAAAAAATTGCCGCTCATTTAAGATCTTTGGGTATCGAAGTACAAACAGGGGTTGCCCATACGGGTGTAGTCGGACTTTTAAAAGGGGACCATCCTGGAAAAGTGGTTGCCCTTAGAGCAGATATTGATGCGCTGCCCGTTACCGAAAGAAATGACCTTCCCTTTAAATCTGAAGTTACATCCGAGTATTTAGGTGAAGAAGTCGGTGTGATGCATGCTTGCGGACACGATACCCACATTGCCATTATGATGGGAACCGCAGAGGTTTTGGCCAAAAATAAGGACAAAATCCACGGAACCATCAAATTCATATTCCAACCTGCTGAAGAAGGAGCACCTCCAGGAGAAGAAGGTGGTGCCGCACTTATGGTAAAAGAAGGTGTACTTGAAAACCCCAAAGTGGACGCCATTTATGGGCTTCATATTGGTTCCTATCTACCTGTGGGGCACATTGCCTATAAACCAGGAGGAGCCTTGGCCGCTGCGCAACGCTTTGTGGTAAAAATCAAAGGAAAACAATCCCACGGTTCCCAACCTTGGGGAGGAATCGACCCAATTTTTGTAGCCTCCAAAATTGTAGATGGCTACCAATCCATCATCAGCCGTGAATTGGAATTGACCAAGGAAGCTGCTGTAATCACCGTTGGAAAAATCAGTGGTGGTGTTCGTAACAACATTATTCCAGAAAGCGCAGAACTTATTGGAACCATCCGAACATTGGATTACGATATGCAAAAGCAAGTAAATGACCGAATGATAGAAATGGCAGAAACCATTGCCAAAGCGTATCGCGCCGAAGCAACTGTGGAAATTGCCAAAGGAGTACCAATCACCTATAACGACACTGACCTGACCGCTGCATCGCTTCCAAGTCTTCAAGAGGTGGCTGGTGAAGAAAATGTACATTTGATCAAAGCTATTACGGGAGCTGAGGACTTTTCGTTCTATCAAGAAAAAATTCCAGGTTTCTTTTACATTTTAGGAGGAAAAGACCCCAATGCCGGTCCCGACGAGCATTTCCCGCACCACACACCCGATTTCAAAATTGATGACAGCGGGTTGCAACTAGGTGTAAAAGCGATGACCGAGATTGCTTTGGATTATTTGGACAGAAGCAAATAAACCGCTGTGGATTTGAAATCCATAGTTTTAAAGAAAAGAATGAAATTCTTTGCCATCTTGTATCAAGTCCTCCCTTAATCCCTCCAAGGAGGGAAACTTCTCCCCTTTGGGGAGACCGGAGAGGGGATTATCCAAAAAAAATTATAGCAACTAAAGTAACTGCAATAAAACCTGACTGCCGTCAGGCAAGTTTGCAGGCCTGCCGGCAAAGGCAGGGTTTTAACCTTTAACTAAAAAATAAAACTTTCAGCCCCAATATCCTCAAGCATTTGGAATTTGAATATTGGGGCTTGATATTTGTAGCTACTACTTCAAATTAAAAAATATGGAAGCGTTCCTTGATTTTCTAGCTGATATTCCTTGGTGGGCTTGGCTTCTGATTTTCCTCCTTTTGGTTGCCATTCGCGATATCTTTTTTCAAAAAGCCCATACCATTAGCCATAATTATCCCGTGGTGGGGCATCTTCGGTATTGGTTGGAAAGTATTGGTCCGGAAATGCGGCAGTATTTTGTGGCCAATAACCGGGAAGAACTCCCCTTTAACCGTATAGAACGAAGCTGGATTTACGCATCTGCAAAAAAAGAGAACAATTATGAAGGCTTTGGAACGGACAGAGATATTTACAAACATCAACACATCTTCATAAAAAATGCGATGATCGGGTTTCAAGTGCCCGAAAACCATCCAAATAAAAACCATCCCTATTTTTTGCCTTGTGCTAAGGTGATGGGCGCTTACAACAAACGTAAAAAACCGTATCGCCCTGCATCCATAATCAATGTTTCGGCTATGAGCTTTGGGTCTTTGTCCGCTGCTGCCATTGAATCATTGAACAGGGGTGTGGAAAAGTGTGGTGCTTATCATAATACTGGTGAGGGTGGACTTTCCCCATATCACAAACAAGGGGGTGATGTTATTTTTCATTTTGGGACAGGTTATTTTGGTGTGAGGTCTCGTGATGGCGGGTTTTCCATGGACAAATTAAAAGTCCTAGTGGATGAAAATCCATGCATCAAAGCAATTGAGATAAAACTATCCCAAGGAGCCAAACCAGGTAAGGGCGGAGTACTTCCCGGTTCCAAAATAACATCGGAACTTGCTGAAATACGAGGTGTTGAGGTAGGAAAAGATGTGATCTCCCCTCCCACCCACAAAGCCTTCTCTACAATTCCAGAGCTTTTGGAGTTTATCGAATCCATTGCTGAGGAAACTGGATTGCCCGTGGGCATTAAAGGAGCCATTGGAAAGATTGATCAATGGGAAGAACTTGCCGATTTAATGAAAAAGACTGGAAAAGGCCCCGATTTTATCACCATTGATGGTGGTGAAGGCGGTACTGGTGCAGCTCCCCCTAGTTTTGCCGACCATGTTTCCCTGCCTTGGACTTACGGTTTTTCCAAGGTATACAGCTTGTTTATGGAGCGTGGACTTTCGGAGCGAATCGTATTTATCGGCAGTGGTAAACTGGGCTTCCCGGGAAAAGCTGCTATGGCCTTTGCCATGGGCGTGGACTGTATCAATGTAGCCCGGGAGGCCATGATGAGCATCGGTTGCATTCAAGCACAGGTTTGTCACACCAACCGTTGTCCTGCTGGTGTCGCCACCCAAAGTAAGTGGCGTCAAAGCGGCATAAATGTGCCTTTAAAATCCGATAGATTGGCACAATACTTTAAAACATTCCGAAAAGAGTTATTGGAAATCACCCATGCTGCGGGTTACGAACATCCTTGTCAATTTAATATGGATGATGTACAAGTAAACGTAGATGATGATTATCTTAGCAGCGATTTAAAATCCGTTTATGGTTACCAAAAAGAAAAGGTGAAATTTGATTCTATGCAAAATCTTTTGGATTGTGAACACTTGGGCGGAAAACCAGAACTACAAAAAACATTATAATTTAGCCCCAGATATTAAATAAACTATATTACTACTTATGAAAAGAAATTTACCCCTAATCCTGTTTTTAGTGATAGCTTCAAGTGCTTTCTCTCAACGAAAAAGCGAACTTTTTGCTGAAATAGATACTTTGAAAACCAGAATTTCCGAAGTGGAGCAGGAATTAGCAAAGGCAAGACGAGAAATATCATCAGCCAATGCCGAGGCAGAGGCACTTAAATCTGAAAATGCTACCCTTCGAGATGCCAATGCTACGCTTTTAAGCAATATGAGCAACTTCTCGGAACTTTCCAAACAAAATTCGGATAACGTAGACCGTGCCATGGAAGCTTTGGCCAGAAAGGAAAAACAACTAAGTGGCATAAACGATATGATTTCCGCCAACGACTCTACGGCCATTGTTTCCTTGACCAGAATCAAACAGACTTTAGGTGAAAATGCTAAGGTGGGCGTTGAAGAAGGCATCGTTGTTATCAGCAATAGTTTAACCGCACTTTTTGGCTCGGATACTTCATCAGAATTGACAGAGGAAGGCAAAACATGGTTGGCCGGCGTAGCCAGTGTAATCAAAACCAATCCTAATTTTAAAGCAGAAGTTGAAGGGCTTAACATTACTGGGGAATATGGTCCAACCTACAATCAAGTGGCGGCTGTTGCCTCAGCATTGGTGACTACTTTGGAAGTTCCTGCCGAAAGCATCAATGTTACCGCTAAAGATGGTAATTTTAAGGAGGGAATCAACATCAAATTACAGCCGGACTATAAAGGATTTTACGCCAAAGCCAAAGAAAGTACGAAAGGTAACTAATAACCTTTTGGCTTAAAATACTTTTTGAGGTTTTGATGCGTTCTTGGTAGAGTAAAATCAATAAAAACCCGACTACCTTATGAGTGGAGATCAAATCCTTCAGTTATTTGCTTATTTATTACCAGCTGTTGTTACCGGAGCAGTTGCTTTCTATTTTTTTAGATTGCACACCCGGAATGAAGATGGTCGCAGACGCTTTTTACTGCACAAAGATTCTCAAAAAGAAACTTTGCCTATACGTTTACAAGCATACGAGCGTATGGCACTCTTTTTGGAGCGTATTGCCCTGAACAGTCTTGTGGTTCGAGTAGCGCCAACAGGTAAAAAGAAAAGTGATTACGAAAACCTGTTGATCAAACAGATTGAAACGGAATTTGAGCATAATCTATCACAGCAGATATATATGTCCGATTCTTGCTGGAACATCATCAAAACGGCTAAAAATGCAACCATTCAAATCATCCGTTCCGCTGGAATGAGCGAAACCGATTCTCCGGATAAGCTTCGGGAAGATATTCTCAATCAGACTATGGAAAAGGAATCTCCTTCCAACGCCGCTTTGGCCTTTGTTAAAAAAGAAGTCACCGAGCTTTGGGATTGATGCGGTCCAGTAATACAGTTTGCAGTAAGCAGTAGCAGTTGGCAGTCCGCAGTAACTCAATAACCCAATAACTTGATCCAGAGGTCGGAAGACCGATGTCCGAAGTCGGGAGTTTTGGAACTTGATATTTGAATTTGCAGTCAACAGTTAGGCAGTAAGCCAATAACTCCTAACTCTGAACTTGAGTCTTGGTTCTTGAGTCTTGATTCTTGGCTCTTAAACTTGACGTTTGAGTTTTATGCACGAAGTCGGAAGTCAGTTGGCGGTAAGCAGTAACTTAATAACCCAATAACCTAGTCGGATGCACGATGCACGAAGTCTTGGTTCTCTTTTCTTTGCTCTTAAACTTGATGCCTGAGTTTGTCATTCCTGCGGAGGCAGGAATCCATCTTTTAAAAAACCTGGGAACAGATTATAAAGTAGATTTCTCACCCTCCCATTGGTCGGTTCGTAATGAAAATGGAATAATTGATGGTCATTTGTGCAATTCGTGTCTGCCGTGGGTAGGGATTATTGGAGATTGATGCTCTAGGCAGTAAACAGTTTGCAGTACCGCAGTCGGCAGTAACTGAATAACCCAATAACTCCTAACTCTGAACTTGAGTCTTGAACTTGAACTTGATTCTTGAACCTAAATCTTCCCCATTTTCCCCAAAACAAACAGGATGATTATGGGAATGGCCAGTAACACCACAATTAGTGTATCCGTCACAAAAAGTTCTGGCTTAAACAACAAAGTGGTTGCATAGCCCCCAATGGCCCCACCAAAGTGAGCGGTATGTCCAATGTTGCCCATTCTACTCTTCATACCCCATATAGAATACAACAAATAAGCAATTCCCAACACATACGCAGGTAATGGAATCGGGATAAACATAATGCCCAATTGCATATCAGGATTCAACAATATAGCCGCATACAGAACCCCCATCACTGCACCACTGGCGCCAACGGCACTATAATAAGGCTCATCTTTATGGAAAAACAAAGCCAGAAGACTGCCAGCAATCAAACTAACTAGGTAAATAATCAGAAACTTGATGGAACCAAACCAGCTGATTACCACGGGAGCAAAAAAATAGAGCGTGAACATGTTCAGGAACAAATGGGAAATATCCACGTGCAAGAAGCCCGAAGTCACCATTCTTTCACGCTGCCCGGCCTGTATGGCGCTGATATTGAACTTGTACCTGTCAAAAAAAACCATGTTGTTGAATCCGCGTAAGGAAACCAAGACATTGGCGGCCATAATAGCAATAGTGGCAATATGTAAATTAAGCATGTAAATAAAGGTTTGGGTTCAAATATAGCTATATTTGTACACAAGAATAGTCTATGCAGCTGGTAGTTTATATCCTTGTTTATCCTTTGCTCTGGTTGATTTCCAGACTTCCCTTTAAAATCATTTATTTTATTTCTGATGGTGTCTATGTACTCTTGTACCATGTAATCGGGTATCGTAAAAAAGTGGTCCGCAACAACTTATCCCTTGCTTTCCCTGAAAAGTTGGATGAAGAACGATTGTTGATCGAAAAAGAATTCTACAAACATTTCTGCGATATGTTTCTGGAGATGATTAAGACTTTGGGCATTACCAATAAGCAAATGAAAAAAAGATATGTTTTCACAAATGTTGAGGTAATGCAAAAACTGGAAAATGAAGGCAAAAACATTATGATAATGATGCCCCATTACGCTAGTTGGGAATGGGTGTTTTCATTAAACTCAATGGTCAAATCAAAGGCATACGCGATTTATCAACCCATACAGAATAAATATTTTGACAGATTGGTGCGCAACATCCGAAGCAAGTATGGAACCACACTGATTAAAACCTATGAGAGTCGAAATATTATTGCAGCGGCAAAAGAAACGAACGAATTAATTACGGTTGGTATCATTAGTGATCAATCCCCTATGCTGCAAAGAGCTCGGCATTGGACAAAATTCATGGATGTTTTGGTGCCCATACACGTAGGCGCGGAAGAACTCTGTAAAAGCCACGGGATGATTCCTGTTTATCTTAAGGTAAAAAAAGTAGGACGAGGATACTATCAAGCCACGTTTAAAATTTTGACCGAAAATCCTAGCGTGATAGCAAATTATGAGATTTCTGAAGCTTTTATGAAAGAAACGGAAAAATCCATTCGTGAGGCTCCGGAATATTATTTCTGGACCCATAAACGCTGGAAACACAAGGACAAAGTACCAAAAGAGTTCCAAAAAGATACCTCAAAAGCGGTCAGCTCCTAGATTCCAGCAACTTCCTTAATCTCACCAATAATGCGGTCGGCCAAACTATCAGCTTCATTTTGTGATTTAGCCTCGGTATAAATTCGGATAATAGGTTCCGTATTCGATTTGCGAAGATGCACCCAGTTTTCAGGGAAATCAATCTTTACCCCATCAATGGTTGATACCTCTTCATCCTTGTACTTGTTGTGCATGGCATCCAAAAGCGCATCAACATCCAAGTCGGGGGTCAATTGTATTTTTTTCTTGCTCATAAAATAGCTGGGGTAACTGGCACGTAGCTCAGCCACGGTTCCACCTCTTTCTGCCATCAACATCAAGAACAAAGCCGTTCCTACCAAAGCATCACGACCATAATGACTTTCTGGGTAAATAATTCCTCCGTTCCCCTCTCCACCAATAATGGCGTTGTTTTCTTTTATTTTGGTCACCACATTGACCTCACCGACCGCAGCAGCTTCGTAAGTACCGCCATGTTTTTCGGTAACATCGCGCAATGCCCTGGAGGATGATAGATTGGAAACGGTATTCCCCTTGGTCTTGCCCAATACATAATCGGCACAGGCCACCAAAGTGTATTCCTCCCCGAACATTTCACCATCGTTGCTGATGAATGCCAAACGGTCAACATCGGGGTCTACCACAATACCAAAGTCTGCCTTTTCCTCCACCACTTTTTTACAAATGTCACCCAAATGTTCCTTTAAAGGCTCTGGATTGTGCGGAAAATGGCCCGTAGGGTCACAATAAAGCTTCACTACTTCCACGCCCAGTTCATCCAACAGTTTGGGAATGGCAATACCTCCCGTGGAGTTCACACCATCCACCACAACTTTGAATCCCTTGCCCCTAATTACATCGGCATCAACCAAGGAAAGTTCCAAAACTTCATCAATATGGATATCGATATAAGAATCATTTTTTACGATTTCCCCCAAATCATCCACTTCTGCAAATTCAAAATCCTCTTGCTCTGCCAAAGCCAAAATCTTTGCTCCTTGCTCAGCATCCAAAAACTCACCACGTTCGTTCAACAATTTAAGGGCATTCCATTGCTTGGGGTTATGGCTGGCCGTTAAAATGATTCCGCCATCAGCCTTTTCCAAAGGAACAGCAATTTCTACCGTTGGCGTGGTGGACAATCCCAAATCAATCACATCAATTCCCAACCCGACCAAGGTGGAAACCACCAAGTTCTGGATCATCTCGCCCGACAAACGGGCATCCCGTCCAATTACGACCTTCAATTTTTGTTTGTTGGAATAAGACTTTAACCAAGTCCCATAAGCAGCAGCAAATTTAACCGCATCCACAGGTGTTAAGTTATCGTTAGTGTTGCCCCCAATGGTTCCCCGTATTCCAGAAATTGATTTGATCAGTGTCATAATTGTTAAAAAAGTTTTTGCAAATATAATCGGGCATATCCGATTCCATGTTTTGAATTTGTAAATTTCGACAGAAAAAGAATTTGCCCCGATGAACTTCTTGGCTCATATTTATCTATCTTTTGATGATAAGGAAATAACTTTGGGTAATTTCTTTGCCGATCATATCCGTGGAAACAAGTACAAACATCTACCGGATAAAATCCAGAAAGGGATTCTCCTTCATCGGGAAATTGACACCTTTACCGATTCCCACCCCATAGTGAGGCAAAGTAGCAAACGCCTCCATAAAAATTACAGCCATTACAGCCGAGTTATTGTAGATATTTATTACGACCATTTTTTGGCCAAAAACTGGAGTGATTATTCCAAAACGCCTTTGGATGAATTTGTGGAGGACTTCTATGATTTATTGGAAGACAACTACGACATCCTCCCCATGGCCACCAAACGCATGATGCCCTACATGATTACGGACAATTGGTTGCTCAATTATGCCAATTTAGCTGGAATTGACCGTGTTTTGAACGGGATGAACCGCCGCACCAAAAACAAATCCAAGATGAATTTTGCCATTTTGGACCTTGAAGAACATTATACTGATTTCGAAAATGAATTCACCTCATTTTTTGAAGAATTGATTACCTTTTCCAACCAAAAATTTATTTCTCTATGCGAAGACTAATACTCCTCCTGCCCCTAATCTTATTTATCCATTGTAAACAACAACCTTCAAAACCAACCGGACTGGTCGCCGAAAAGGCGATGGTGGTATCCGCACGTGAAGAAGCATCACAATTGGCGGCGGGCATTATGAAAAAAGGTGGAAATGCTTTTGATGCCATGGTCGCAACAGAACTTTCTTTGGTGGTCGCATACCCTTTTGCGGGTAGCGTTGGCGGAGGCGGATTTATGGTTTACCGCAAGAGCAATGGCGAGGTCGGAGGAATCGATTATAGAGAAAAAGCCCCTTTGGCAGCCCACAAGGATATGTATTTGGATTCCTTGGGCAATGTAATTCCAGGAATGAGCACCTCGGGCGGGACCGCAGTAGGTGTGCCAGGAACGGTGGCCGGGGTACTGGAAGTCCACAAGAAATTCGGGAAACTTCCACTCAAAGAGATTATAGAGCCAATTATAGCACTTGCAAAAAAAGGCGTTGTTGTCACCAAAAAACAAGCTAACCGATTGGAAGGCTATCGGGAGGATTTTATTGAAGCCAATGGGGACAGCACCAAATTTGCAGGTCCTTTTGTTACGGGCGATACTATAAAATACCCCGCCTACGCCAAAACACTTCAAAAAATTATGGAAGAAGGCAGGGATGGTTTTTACAGAGGTGAGGTTGCCCAAAAACTGGCTGCTTTTGTACAGGAAAATGGCGGTTACATCACCGAAGAAGATTTGGAAAAGTATGAAGCTGTTTGGAGAGACCCCATAGTTTTTGATTACAAGGGCATCAAGATTATTTCCATGAGCCCGCCCAGTAGCGGCGGGGTTACCATCAACCAAATATTTAAAATGATGGAACCCTACGATGTTTCAAAATTTGGACACAACTCCACCAAAACCATTCAGTTGTTCACCGAAGCTTCACGAAGAGCGTATGCGGACAGGAACTACTATTTGGGCGACCCCGATTTTGTGGACATTCCTTATGATATGCTGCTGAATGATGACTATCTTCAAGAAAGAATGGCCAATTTCTCTTTTGATAAGGCCACACTATCATCAGAAGTAAGCCACGGTGAAGTAGAGATTATTGAAAGTGCCCAAACCACCCATTTTTCCATAGTGGACAGTGAGGGAAATGCCGTTTCTGTAACCTCCACACTTAACGGCGGGTATGGTTCCAAGCTATATTGCGATGAACTCGGTTTCTTTTTGAACAACGAAATGGACGATTTCAGTGCCAAACCCGGTGTCCCCAACATGTTTGGACTTATAGGCGCCGAAGCCAATAGCATTGAACCGGAAAAACGTATGTTGAGCAGTATGACGCCTACTATTGTGGAGAAGGACGGCAAGTTGTACATGGTGGTCGGCACTCCCGGAGGTTCCACCATCATTACAGCGGTGGCACAGACTATTTTAAACGTATATGAGTTTAATTTGAGCATGCAAGAAGCAGTCAATGCGCCACGATTCCACCACCAATGGTTGCCCGATATGGTGATTTTTGAACCCGAAGGCTTTTCTGAAGAACTCAAAACCGAGTTAAAATCCAAAGGATACATTATTAACGAAGAGCGCACGCCCATTATCGGCAAAGTAGATGCCATTCGTGTTTTGCCCGATGGAAAGCTCGAAGGTGGAGCGGACAAACGTGGCGACGATACCGCAGTTGGATATTAATTTTCCCAAATATGAAGTTTGATGTTGTTGTTTTAACGGACCATCGTTATGTGGCTCCAAAAAAGAAGA
Source organism: Flagellimonas sp. L-11 (assembly GCF_056857735.1). NCBI lineage: Bacteria > Pseudomonadati > Bacteroidota > Flavobacteriia > Flavobacteriales > Flavobacteriaceae > Flagellimonas > Flagellimonas sp. L-11. The sequence goes on along the minus strand of NZ_JBSXNR010000081.1, from coordinate 7,834 downwards.
CACCCTATATTGAAAATGTATTGCAAGAAGACCGCCTAGTTCTTGAAGCATTGCAAAAACAAGGCTTACGGGCCATTCGCAAATCTTGGGACGACCCCAATTTTGATTGGTCAACCACCAAATACGCCTTGTTTAGAACTACTTGGGACTATTTTGACCGTTATTCAGAATTTTCAAAATGGTTGGAGACAGCTTCAAAACAAACGCAGTTCATCAATTCCAAAGCACTCATCTATTGGAATATTGACAAGCATTACCTGCAAGATTTATCAAACGCTGGCGTGACCATTCCCAAAACGGTTTTTGTGGAAAAAGGCACAAAAGCTACCCTTGCCGATGCCATTGCAAATGCAAAATCAGACCATGGCTTTACGACGGACACCTATATTTTAAAACCTTGTGTTTCGGGCGCGGCACGGCACACATACAAAATCCAGAAAAATGAAATTGAAAAACATGAGGCCATTTTCCAAGAATTAGTGGTGGAAGAAGCCATGATGCTTCAAGAATTTCAGCAAAATATTGTTTCGGAGGGAGAAATATCTATGATGGTTTTTAACGGTGAATTTACCCATGCGGTACTGAAAATTGCAAAACCTGGGGATTTTAGGGTTCAAGATGATTTTGGAGGAACTGTTCATGAGTACAATCCCACTAAAGAACAAATAGCATTCGCCAAAAGTGTGGTAAATGCTGCACCGGAATTACCCATTTATGCCAGAGTAGATATTTTTAAGGACAATAATGGCAATTGGGCCTTGGCCGAACTGGAAATTTTTGAGCCGGAACTTTGGTTTCGTTTAAACCCTAAAGCGGCAGATTTTTTGGCAAAAGCCATCAAAGAAACTTGCATTGCTTATTAAACCCAATTTGGGTTGTTCTATATTTTTATATTTAATAAATATTTTAAAATGAAAAACTTACCTCTCCTCCTATTAAGTATAACCTTCGGATGTTTTGCCCAGCAAAAAAACACGGGCAATCTAGTCGCCTTGGATGATGCTTTTTATAACTACGTGGATAAAGATGCAAAAATTGAGGTTTTGGCCGAAGATTTTATATGGTCGGAAGGACCTGTATGGGTAAAAGAAGGTGGATTTCTCCTCTTTTCCGATGCTCCGCAAAACACTATTTTTAAATGGCAGGATGGTGAGGGAATCACTGAATTCTTGAAACCTTCGGGCTATACAGGTATTCTACCGTATAGTCGAGAACCTGGAAGCAATGGGTTGATTATAAATAATGATGGTGAGTTGGTAGCTTGCGAACACGGGGACCGAAGAATATCACGCATGCCTTTATCGGGTGGCGGAAAAGTTACGGTGGCCGACACTTGGAAGGGTAAACGCTTCAACAGTCCCAATGATGTGGTACAAACCTCCAATGGGACCTATTATTTTACCGACCCGCCTTATGGCCTGCCAGAGCAAGAAAATTCCAAAACTCGAGAAATTGATGCTTTTGGAGTGTTTAAAATAGATGTGGACGGAAATGTGGAAATGGTGATTGGCAATCTCAGTCGGCCCAATGGTGTGGCACTGTCCCCCGATGAAAAAATCCTCTATGTGAACCAATCCGATTCAAAAGCACCCTACATCATGGCATACAACATCCAGCCTGATGGTTCCTTGGATAAAGGACGTATCTTTTTTGATGCAACTTCCTTAATGGAATCTGGACTAGTGGGTTCTTTGGACGGCGTTAAAGTAGCCCAGGACGGTACTATTTTTACAACGGGGCCAAGCGGAGTTTTGATCATTACCCCCAAAGGAAAGCTTTTGGGACGCATTGAAACGGGGCAACGCACAGCCAATTGTGCTTGGGGTGATGATGGCTCGGTACTTTATATGACCGCCCATAATTACCTGATGCGAATTCAAACCAAAACTATGGGGACTGGATTTTAAATATGTTTTTTATTTGGCAATCTGCCTTTTCAACTCTTCCATCGACTCCTGAAGCTGTTTCAGCAATCCAGTTTCGGTAGTGGCATCCACATTAAAGGTAAGTTTACTGCTCACCTCCCAAATTTCTTGGATTTGAAAAGGTTTGATTTCGTATGGCGGATAAGTTTCGTTTAATGAAACAAGGGTGATGTTATTGGAATTTGGCTTTCGTTCTATTTTCTTCACCATTACAGAATCCTGAAGCACCACCACGTACATTTTATTGGGGCTCACATGATCAATATGCTCAATGGCTTTTGCCAAGACCCAATCGTTGGGCCTTAAATTGGGCAACATACTATCTCCCTCGACCTGAAAACCTCGATAAGTGGCGTTCCTGAACTCGGGAATGGGCATATCAAAAGCGGGCAATTGCCTGTACCAACTTGTATCTGAAATATTCTGGGGATATCCCGCGGCCGCTTTTGCGTTTACCATCACCATGTTATCGTTATCGGAATTGTCCACTGTAACCACTTTGGGGATAACACTGGTTCTGGAAGTGTCCAAATGTTTCTGATCACTTTCCCCGAACAACCAAAGTGGATTTATTTTAAACTGGCGCAAGAGTTCTGCAACCACCTTTCCCGATAATTTAGTCCTTCCCCTTTCAATATCTGCTGTGGTGTTCTTCACCCCCAATAATTTTGCAAATTCGGTTTGGGTGTAACCGAGCTCCCTACGGATATCGGTAAATCGTTTCAGGGTTGATTCGTTTTCCATTTCTTCATTTTTGGTGTCACTTCGAGCCGTCATCCTGAGCGCAGTCGAAGGAATAATCGAGAAGCCTCCTAACCATTTAGCAAAGAACAGGTCTCGACTTAAGCTTATCTGGAGCAGAGTCGAAAGGCTCAACCTGACATCTCGTACCAAATATATAACATTTGGATTATTTCCAAAAACTTTTATGGATTATTTCCATTATTTGGATTATTTCCATATATTTGATTGGATTATTTCCAATGGTCGATGTTTTTAATTTATTAAAATGACAATTATGGAACCCACCACAACCCTTATTTACGATGGCAGTTTTAATGGATTTCTGACCGCAATCTTTATAGCTTTTGATGAGAAAATTGATGTGGCCGACATTCAAAAAAACAATCAAAGCCAAAGCGGATTGTTTTCCGATACAGAAACCGTTTTTACCAATGTAGAAAAGGCCAAACGGGTATGGAACGGCATCCGAAACAAAAGTCATAATGCCATATCCAATATCTATTTCGCTTTTTTGAGTGAAGCCGAAGGCGTTGAACTCATGCTTTACACCTATATTCAAAAACTAATGCGCGCCCAAAACGGTAAATATTTGGACTATTCGGATAGTACTGTGGTGTACATTGGCCAATTGGCCAAAAAAGTGGGGAGGGAAAAACACCGTATGGAAACCTTTGTCCAGTTTCAGTTGAGCAAGGACGATATTTATTTTGCAAACATTGAACCTGATTTTGATGTGCTGCCTTTAATCTCCAAACATTTCCGCGGCTGTTATGCTGATCAGCAATGGTTGATCTACGATGTGAAACGCAAATACGGCATCTTTTACAATTTAGATCATGTGGAAATGGTATCTCTCAATTTAAAAGATATTCACCACAATAAAACAGTAAAAAGTGATGCATTTGCTCCCAACCAAACCCTTTGGAACGATTATTTTAAAAGTACCAACGTCGCATCGTACATCAATCCAAAATTACACACACAGCATATACCGAAACGAAATTGGAAGTATTTGGGTGAGAAGAGAGAGGCGGTTTGATTATCCCCCTACCCCTCTCCCCCACAAAATGGTCGCTTTTGCTTTTAAAACAGCGCATAAGACTGGTTAAACTGCCGTAAATGTGGGTAATGTATTGTTATAGATCCACCTTTTCTTGGTCGTCCAATTTTTTACTGCTATTTATTTTTTGGTCCATTAGGCAAATAGAGTAAATACCCATTCCCAAGCGACTTGAAACTGGGTTATCCCTTGTAGGTGACCCTATAAATAGCGTCCCCTTCATCATCGGAAATCAATAAAGAGCCATCCTCCAAGAAAAGCAAATCTACAGGCCTACCAAAGGCTTCTTGTGACTCCTCGTCCAACCAACCATCAATAAAGGGTTCGTAACTTACGGCTTCCCCATTTTCGAGTTTTACCAAGGTTACCCTGTACCCCACTTTTGAGGAACGGTTCCAAGAACCGTGCTCAGCCAAAAATGCATGCTTTTGATAGGCTTCCGGGAACATGGGGCCTTTACCAAATTTAACACCAAGGGCCGCTACGTGTGCACCCAAGGGCTGTACCGGCGGCACAAAATCGGAACAGGGGCGTTGGTCTCCATATTCAGGGTCTTTAACTGTTCCACCGTGGCAATAGGGGTAACCAAAATGCTGACCTGCTTCGGTAAGTTTGTTCAGTTCCCCCGGTGGCACATCGTCTCCCATCATGTCCCTGCCATTGTCGGTAAACCACAACTCATCGGTTTCTGGATGCCACGTGAAACCCACAGTGTTTCTCACTCCTTGTGCCACAATTTCCCTATTGCTGCCATCGGGATCCATTCTAGTGATGGAGGCATAACGTTTATCTACCGTAGCGCTATCGCAAATATTGCACGGGGCTCCCACGGGCACATACAATTTATCGTCAGGGCCAAAGGCAATGTATTTCCAACCATGGTGAAATTCAGTCGGGTAATCGTCATAGATCAATTCCGGTTCTTGTGGGTTTTCCAACTGCGATTCAATATTGGTGTACTTGAACATTCGGCTTACTGCGGCCACATACAAAGCTCCATCTTTAAACGCTACGCCGTTGGGCTGCTCCAAATCGGAAGCAATGGTGTAGGTTTTATCTACCTTGTAATCGCCGTCCGTATCTTTTAGGGCGTACACTTTACCTTCGTTTCGAGTACCCACGAACAAGGTGCCGTCCGATCCCATGGCCATGGAGCGCGCTCCCTCAATGTTTTTCGCATAAAGTTCAATACTAAAGCCTTCGGGAAGGTTAAGGTGGTTCATGTTCAATTGGAGTGAATCCTGTGAAGATTCTTCCGTAGCATCTACTACTTTTTCTTCGGTTGATTCTTCATCATTGTTTTCTTTTTTTCCATTACAGGCAAGAAAACTTACGGAAAGGATTAACATAACTATTGACCTAAGGGGCAAAGTATATATTTTCATCTTGGTTTTTTAGTTTTTTGGTTTCTGAGTCAATAAAGCTATAACAAAATGCTGGAAAGAGGAAGAAGTTTCGGGTTTGATCTGGTTTCTGGTTACTACCCTGCTTACTGTGTTATTAAGTTATTTTGTTGTTGGGTTGTTGGAATTTGAGTTTGAACTTGCACTTGATGATTGAGTTTGGGCTTGATGTTGGATGTCGGAGGTCAGTTGCGGTGTTCAGTACTCAATAACCCAATAACTTAGTAATTCCTAACTCATAACTCTGAACTTGGCTTTTGGCTCTATCCTTTCTTTTTGACACAAATTTCACGAATGATCACAGATTTTTCATTCCTTGCACTTGATGCTTGAGTTTGAACTCGAACTTGTCCGATGCTCGTTTCTGGTTTACGGTTTCAAGTTTCAGGCTTCAGGTGACTGTCAACTGTCCACTGCATACTGTGTTATTCAGTTGTTGGAACTTGTTATTTGAGTTTGAACCTACACTTCAACCTAACTTTCCCTACTCCTCCTTATATTCGGAGAGATTGCCTTGATACCAAATATTGGTTCGATGGGAACTGGAAACAGCAAGCCTAGCCTTTCCATTGGGATAGAGCTGTGCAATTACCTGAAAATTCTCGGATTCTTGGCTAATAGTAAACCGCATGGTTTTTCCAGTATCCTTTTTGTTGGCAGAGAAAGAAAGATCCTTTGGAATTCCATCAAATTTGATACCTGCTTTGTCTTGATCGTAATACCCTCCCATTTGGCGCTCACCAAAAAAAGGAAGGTCTGCTTTAACGCTATCGCCCACCATGCGTAAATATCCTCCAGTACCCGAAATATCTATGCGGCTTGCTGTACTACCATACGGCAACAACCCAGCATTGGCAATGCTATTTAATCCTTGACTGGCCATGGGTTGTGCCCAATTGGCTTCAATTTCGAACTGTTGGTCGGAAATCATCCTGTCCAAAGCCGCAATTTCCTCGGGTGTTGCTTGGTTTTTACTCGATGCACATGCAAACATGATCAATAGCAAGAGGAAAGCTCCAACTTTTACAATAGACTTCATTGTTTTGATTATTAACTTCTTACAAAGTACAAAATAGTCAAACCAATTCCGAGATAAATAACGGTGTGTTAACGTTTGAAACGTTCAAAAATGGCCAATGTCTTTTTGGTATTGATAAAATATACTCCTGTTAAAAGAATGGCCGCGGCTATTATGGATTGCAACGTAATCTGTTCATCCAAAAAATACCATCCCAACAAAAGGGCAACAATCGGATTTACATAGGTAGAGGTTGCCACTTTCTCCGGAGAAACGGCTTTGAGTAGGTAATTGAACGAGGTAAAGGCCACAATACTTCCCAAAAAGATGAGCAATACCATGGCTAACTGTACCTCCCCGCTCCAAGCAAGCGGCGAAGTCCATTCTTCCCCGAAACCAAGGCTCATCAAACTTAAAACAAGACCTGCAAAGAGCATTTGGTAGCCTGTGTTCACAAAATAATTATTGGGCAGATCCGCCTTGGCCACAAAAAGACTGGCGTAAGCCCAGCAGAACATGCAGAAAAAAATCATGATCATACCCACAATGGACTCTTCTTGGGCAATAATCTGTTTTTGGCTTACCAACAAATAGATTCCAATTATACCTAAAACAACACCAACAACTGACATGGGCTGAATTTTTTTGCCTTGCAGTACGCGCATCAACAAAAGTATGATAAGTGGCTGGGAAGAAATTTCCAAAGCTGCAAAGCCCGTATCCACATAACGCAGGGCCCAAACTACCAAACCATTGCCAATGCTCAAGAAAAGTACTCCGGCAATTAGGGTGTTCAAAAGTTGTTTTTTGGTGATTCGAAGGGATGTGCCCATGATTTTGGCCAACAGAAAAATACAGAGACCCGCCAAGGTGAACCTGAAACTGGCCAGCATAAAGGGTTCCAGTTCCAATACAGCTATCTTGTTCAACAAATAGGTAGAGCCCCAAATAACATAGATGGCAAAAAAAGCCAGGATGACGAGCGCAGAGTTGGAGGATTTTGCCATTTATAAGCACAGTTTAATCGCCCTGCAATATTACGTATGTTTAGTGGAGTATGTAACTGTGAAGCCAAATTTTAGCTGATTTTTCTACTTGAATGGATTATAGCGGTTTGTTTAAATCAAATATGTAGGATGCAAACTCGCTTTCCAATTTTTTAAAGCGATTTAAATGCTCTTCAATTTCGTTGTTTTTTGCATCAAAATTTATCTTTCTCTCTCTAATTTTAGACATTACCTGCTTTTCGTGAGCTCTATAACTCTGGATGTGTTTGTTCAGTTCGTAAAATTTTTCGAACCGCCTTGGACACTTAGGTTCATAAATGTACGAATTCAGTTTTTCGGACAGGCGTTGTACCATTCTCTGGTTTCGTTCCACCCGCATCAGTACATCTTGTTCATATTCGATACTATTTTGGGTGATATGTTCCATTGGCTCGCAAGAATTTTTAGCATTAATTATTTGACACCCTTTAAGTTAAACAAATACTTACAAATACTGATATAGTTAACTATCTTTTAATGATTTATTTAACATAAATAAAAAGAAGCCGTCTCATTTCACAGAATGGGGCGGTTTTTTAATTTGGTGTCTTTGACCTCTTAATTTTCCTATTTTGGTGAAGGGATAAATTTTCCAAGTGGCCCTATGCCGCTTTTTTGCGCATATTGTGGGCCAATGC